>JALZCN010000202.1 GCA_030863045.1 Actinomycetota bacterium
GAACCATAATGGTGGAGATCTCCTTGCGGCCCCCGCTGACGCCGGTGATCGCGGTGACGGTGACCACTGATGTGATGTCAGTACCCGAATTGGTGATGAACGCCTTTGATCCGTTGATCACCCATTCGTCGCCATCGCAGCGCGCGGTGGTGCGGGTAGCGCCCGCGTCGGACCCACCACCGGGCTCGGTGAGGCCGAAGGCTGCAAGCTTGCACCCCGCGCACAGCTCCGGAAGCCAGCGCTGCTTCTGCGCCTCAGTGCCGAACCGGAAGATGGGCATCGCGCCCAGCGACACGCTGTCCTCCAGCGTGACGGCCATCGAAGAGTCCACCCGCGCCAATTCCTCCAGCGCCAGGCACAGCGCGAAGTAGTCGCCGCCCATCCCGCCGTACTGCTCGGGGAAGGGCAACCCGAACAGCCCCATCTGCCCCATCTTCGCGACCAGCGCGTAGGGGAACGTCCCGTGCTCGTAGAGGTCGGCGATAACCGGGGCGATCTCCTTGCGGGCGAAATCCTCGACGGTGGCACGCAGCGCCGCATGTTCCTCGCTCAACATGCGGCCCTCCCTTCGGTCGGGCTCGTGAGCGTCAGCAGCACAGCGTCGCGCTCGACGGTGCGACCGGGGTGGGCGCTGAGCTCTCGAACCACCCCGCTGACCGGTGCAGTGAGTACATGCTCCATCTTCATCGCCTCGAGAACGAGCAACCGGGCGCCTGCCATCACCTGCTGGCCCTCGGCGACGTCGACGACGGTGACGGTGCCGGGCATCGGGGCGCGCAGCGGGCCGCCAGCGCGCGGCTCGGGGCGCTGCTTGGCGTCGAGGGGCCGCTGCTCGCGCAGCTGCCAGCTCTGCCCATCGCGCCCCAGCCACACCATGGCACCGTCGACGGCACAGAGGTAGCGGCGGGTGATCCGATCGAGGGTGACGACCAGGCCGTCGTCATCCCACCAGGCGCAGCCGTAAGACGGAGCGCCCGCACCGATGGCGACCTCGGCGGCAGCGGCTCGACCCCGGGTTCGGACCTCCACCGGGTCATGCCCGCCCGCCTGGATCCGCCAGCGGGTCCAGGCGGGTTCGCCGATCCGCCAGCCACCGGGCAGCGCAAACGGATCGATCACCGGTCCGGTCGGTTCCAACGCCAGCAGCGCGCGCAACGCAGCCGCCGCGAGCACGTCATCGGGCAGTTCCTGGTCGGCCCAGTGCGAGACTCGGCGCTCAACCAGCCCGGTGTCCAGCTTTCCGGCTCGCACGTCGGCATCGGCCAGTAGCGCGCGCAGGAACGCCACGTTGGTGCCCGGGCCCAGGATGCTGGTCTGAGTCAACGCGGCGCTGAGCCTGCGCAGCGCGCTGTCCCGGTCCGGGCCGTGCGCGATGACCTTGGCCAGTAGTGGGTCGTAGTCGCTGCCCACCGTGTCGCCCACCACCAGCCCGGAGTCCACCCGAACACCAGTCCCGGCTGCCTCGCGTAGCTGCAAGACCCGCCCTCCGGTGGGCAGGAAACCGGTCGCAGGGTCCTCGGCGTAGATCCGCGCCTGCACAGCATGGCCGTCGAAGCCGACGTCGAATTGACTGAACCCGAGCGGCTCCCCGGCGGCGACCCGCAGCTGCCATTCGACCAAGTCCAACCCGGTAATCAGCTCGGTGACTGGGTGCTCGACCTGCAGCCGGGGATTCATCTCCAGGAAGAAGAACTGATTCGGCGTTTCGGCCGGCACGAGGAACTCCACCGTCCCGACGCCGATGTACCCCACGGCCCGCGCGACAGCCACCCCGCACTGCCACATGCGGTCCCGGGTCGCGGCGCCGAGCAGCACCGCGGGCGCCTCCTCGATGATCTTTTGGTGTCGCCGCTGCAGACTGCACTCACGGTCACCGAGGAGCACTACTGTGCCATGCGCGTCGGCCAGCACCTGGATCTCGATATGCCGCGGCATGGCGACCAGCCGCTCGACGAGCAGGGTGTCATCACCGAAGGCACCCTGGGCTTCACGGCGCGCGCTGGCGATAGCCTCGGTCAGGTCC
>JALZCN010000227.1 GCA_030863045.1 Actinomycetota bacterium
GAATTAAAAACGGTCACGCGCCGTTGCGCCTCGCGAGCTCGGCACGCAGGGCTGCCACCGCGGCCGGGATTCCCTCCGGGGAGGTACCGCCACCTTGGGCCAGATCCGGTTTGCCGCCACCGCGACCACCCACTGCGGGGCCGAACACCGGTACCAGCGCGCCCGCTTCCAGCCCCCGCTGCCGCGCAGCAGGCGTGGTGGCCACCACGAAAGAGACCTTGCCCGTCGAGTGGTTCACGCTGAACAGCGCCACCACTCCAGACCGCTCACCGAGGCGTCCACGAACCTCCGTCGCCAACGCCCGCAGACCAGCACCGCTGACACCCTCGATAGTTTCGGCAGCTACCAGCGCGGTCGTGCCAACCTGTTCGGCGCCCTGGGCCAGGGTGCTCGCCGAAGACAACACCGCAGCGGCGCGAAGCCGCTCGAGCTCCCGCTCGGCAACGCGCAGCCGCTCGGTGACGGCACCGATCCGATCGGGCAACTCCTCGGGCCGCGCCTTGAACTGCTCAGCAAGCTGGGTCACCAACACATGCTCGCGGGCCAAGAAGCGAAAAGCGTCGAGCCCGACCAGCGCCTCCACCCGGCGCACCCCGGCGCCGATGGACGCCTCGGACAGCAGCTTGATCAATCCGATGTCGGCCGAGTTTGGCACGTGGGTACCGCCGCAGAGCTCCTTGGAGTAGTCGCCGATGGTGACGACCCGCACCGCGTCGCCGTAGCGCTCGCCGAACATCGCGATCGCGCCCTCACGGCGGGCCTCCTGCATCGACATCACGTCGGCGGTGACCGGCAACGAGCGCAGCAGCACCTCGTTGACCTCATCCTCCACGTCGGCCAGCACGCTGGGCGGCACCGCACCACCCGGCGAGGTGAAGTCGAAGCGCAGCCGACCTGGAGCGTTGAGCGAGCCGGCCTGCGCGGCGCTGGTACCCAGCGCTCGACGGATACCGGCGTGGACCAGGTGCGTCGCGGAATGCGCCCGCGCTACGGCGCGCCTGCGAGTCAGGTTCACGTTGGCGCTGACCAGCGCGTCGAGCTGGATCTCACCGGAGACGACCGTGCCCCGGTGCACCGACAGGCCATCCACTGGAGATTGCACGTCGGTGACCTCAACAACGAATCCGTCGCCGACCAGAGTGCCGGTGTCGGACTCCTGGCCACCACCCTCGGCGTAGAAGGGGGTGCGGTCGAGCACCACCTCCACCTGGCTGCCCGCACCGGCCGCGGGCACTCCGGCGCCATCGACGAGCAGGCCGATCACCCGGGCCTCGGCGGTGAGATCGGTGTACCCGAGGAAGTCCGTGTGACCGTGCGAGTCGACCACAGTGCGGTACGCGCTGAGGTCTCCATGACCGGAGCGGCGAGCCGCTGCATCGGCCTTGGCGCGCTCCCGCTGCCGTGCCATCAGGGTGCGGAAGCCAGCTTCATCGACGGACAGCCCGGCCTCGGCCGCCATCTCCAGGGTGAGATCGATGGGAAACCCGTAGGTGTCGTGCAGCTGGAACACCTGGTCGCCAGATAGCTGCGCGCCGCCGGCCTGACGGGTCCGCGTCACCGCGAGGTCGAAGATCCGCGACCCGGCGGACAGGGTCGCTAGAAACGCCTCCTCCTCGGCGCGGGCGACGGCCTCGATCCGTGGGTAATCCGTGTCGATCTCCGGATACGACGGGCCCATCGTGTCGCGTACCACCGTGGTGACAGCACTGAGCACAGGTTCGGCCACACCGAGTAGGCGCACCGAACGTACGACACGGCGCAGCAACCGGCGCAACACATAGCCGCGCGCCTCGTTGCTTGGGGTCACCCCATCGCCGATGAGCATGACGCTGGTGCGGGCGTGGTCGGCGATCACCCGGAAACGCACGTCATCGGTGGAGTCCGCGCCATAGCGGCGGCCCGACAGCTGTTCGGTAAGAGTGATCACCGGTCGCAGCAGGTCGGTCTCGTACACGTTGGGCACGTCCTGCAGCAACAGCGCGACTCGCTCCACGCCCATCCCGGTGTCGATGTTCTTGGCGGGCAGCGACCCGATGATCGGATGGCCGTCCTTGGGGCTCAGCTCGCCGCGCTCGTCCTGCATGAAGACGAGGTTCCAGATTTCCAGGTAGCGATCCTCATCGACGACCGGGCCACCGGGCCGGCCGAATTCTGGGCCGCGGTCAACGTAAATTTCCGAGCTTGGCCCACCCGGTCCGGGCACGCCCATGTCCCAGTAGTTGTCCTTGCCGCCGCGGCGCTGGATGCGTTCGGCAGGTATCTGCGCGATCGTGCGCCACAGTTGCTCGGCTTCGTCGTCGTCGTTGTACACGGTGACCCAGATGCGGCCCGGGTCGAAGCCATAGCCACCGGCGTCCTCGGAACCTGTCACCAGCCTCCAGGAGTGCTCGATGGCCCCTTCCTTGAAGTAGTCGCCGAAGGAGAAGTTGCCGGCCATCTGAAAGAAGGTGTTGTGCCTGGTGGTCTTTCCCACCTCATCGATATCCGGGGTGCGCACACACTTCTGGATTGAGGCCGCGCGACTGTAAGGCGGTGTGGCCTGACCGAGGAAGTATGGCTTGAAGGGAACCATGCCGGCGTTGACGAACAGCAGGTTCGGGTCGTCGGCCAACAGCGACGCGCTGGGCACGACAGTGTGCCCGGAGCGTTCAAAATGGTCCAGGAACCGCTGACGGATCTCGGAAGTCTGCACGGGTCCTTCCTCGGGAGCGGGCGGCGCGAATACTACCGCGCGGAAGTCGGTGCTCGGTGCGCACCGGCGGCCTTCCCCGGGATAGCGTCGATACCGGTCCGCTGTGCAACGGCGGCGATGAGTTCGGCCTCCCGTTGGGCCATCCCGGCCCGGACGTCGGCACCGAAGGATCCGACCGCTTCGGCCAGCTCGCGAACCGCATCGCCGACGTTTTCGGCTACACCGACGGGAGTCATCGCCCGGGCAACACCTCGGGCTTTCCGGCTGGCCGCGACTCCGGCGGCAATGCCCAGACCGAACCAGAGCATCCTTTTCACCGCTTGCCCCCGTTCCGTCGCCGCCCGCGAGGCCGACATCCGGATATATCGTTCCTGCGACCCTTGCGGCGGCGCATCGCTTTGCTGACGCCATAGGACAGTGCCGCAACACGAACTAGTGGCCCACCCAGGGTAGCGGTGAACAGGGAGGTCAGCGCCGACACGTTGCCGGTCACCGCCTGGGCGTTCGCGGTTATCCCGTCCAGCCGCTCTAGCTGGGCATTGACCTGTGTGACGGTCGTATTCGCACCGGTGAACAGTGGATCAGCTTCCTGGCTGGCCTTCCGGATCGCCAGGGTCGCCTCGTCCAGGGTGCGACCCAGCTTGATCAGCGGCACGGCCAGCAGACCGACCAGCACGACGAACGCACCGGCGGCAACCAACGCGGCGATCTGACCTGCCGACACGTGCCCTCCTTGCCGACGCTGCCAACCGGTCACGGGCTACTCCGCGCACCGCGCCGGTGATGGGCGGTCAGGTTACCTGGCCTATTTACGCGCCGTCATGGTGGGCTACGTCAGATTGTCATCAGGGTTGTTCTCCCAGGTGTTGTCGGGACAGCCTCCCAGGATGAGCTGGGCAGGGTGGGGATGGCTGAGAAAGTCGTGGTGGGAGATCTCCCAGCCGTACGCTCCGGCAAGGGGAAACACCACGACGTCACCAACGCGGAGCCGCTCTACCCAGACCTGCCGGGCGAGCACATCGCGGGGCGTGCACAGCTCGCCGACTACGTCTACACACACGGCGCCAACCTGCGGCCGGACGAACGGGTAACGCCACGCGTCGCGAGACAGTACCGCGAACGGGTGGCTGTATCCCCAGGCGGCCGGCAGCCGGAAGTGGTGGGTCCCGCCGCGGAGAACCGCAAAATAGCGGCCGTGGGTGCGTTTGATGTCGGCGACCTCGGCGGCGTACCAGCCGGCCCCGGCCACCAGAAACCGGCCCAACTCGAAGATCAACCGTACACCGGGCGGCAGCTGCTTGATCGCCGCGCCGAGCCATGCACCAAACCGCGCCAGGTCAAAACCGTCACCGCCGGTGTAGGGCACCCCGATGCCACCGCCGACGTCGATGATGTCGAGGTCAATCCGGTGTCGCACCGCCTGCTGCGTGCACCAGGCCACGCTGTCGGTCACGAAGGCCGCGTGCGCATCGGCATCGAGGTTGTTCGACGCGGTGTGGAGGTGAAATCCGCGCAGCACGACTGCTGGGAGTGCTCGGCTCAGCCCAACCGCCTCCGCCAGCAGGGCCTCGTCGATACCGAACTGCGTGGCGGTCCCCGCCATCCGAAGCTCACCTGGTAGTTCGCTGGTGCACCGGTTGATCCGTAGCGTCACCGGCACGCGAACACCGAGCTCGGCACCTATCAATCCCACCCGGCGCAGCTCGTGCAGGCTCTCCACATTGAGCAGGTGCAGGCCCGCCTGCAGCGCTTTGGCGATCTCAGCGTCGGTCTTGGCGGGGCCGCTGAACGCCAACCGCGACGAGCCCGCAGCGACTACCTTGTCGATCTCACCCCGTGAGGCCACCTCAAAGCCGTCGACATACGCTGCCAGTGTGCTCAGCACCGCGGGGTGACCGTTGGCCTTGACTGCGTAGTACAGCTCGCAGCGTCCGGGCAGCGCGAGGCGAACCGCCTCGACCTGCTCAATCAGGGCATTAAGGTCATAGACGTAGGCACACACCGGTTCGGCGCTGCATGCCTGCCGTCGCAGCGCCTCGCTCACCCGTTCCCAAGCAGGTCCCTCGGGTTGCTGCGCGCGAATAGTCAATGGCGCTGCACGCCCAATGCCAGCGCCGGTGCCAGTGGAATTGCAGCGTCCTCGCGAAGCGGGTTACGCACCTGCGCGTACTGGTCGCCTCTCGCTGGATCCAGCCGCATCCGGGCGAACGCCTTGATCGGCAATGTGGGTCCGAACAGGACCGCACGATCGGCGGTGACGTTTTCCCGTAGTGCTTGGTCAGCGCCCAGGTTGGCGAGGACCCCCTCCAACACTGCCCTGACGCGCTGCCAGGCCAGCTGGGGATCGATGCCACACCCAGTTACCAAGTGGGTGACCACCTCGCCGAGGTGGTTCGACAGCACGGTGTACAGCGTCTTGGCCCGCATCACATGGATGTCGTCGGTCACTGTGACCGTTCCCGGCCGACGATCGAGCTGAAGTCCCTGCCGCCGAAGCCGCGGGGGGAAGATCCGCATTCCGCCCCAGTCCCGCAACACCAACCGGGTGGGTGCAGCACCGATGAAGGTGAAGATGCAGTTCTGCAGATGGGCCTCCACCGCGACGCCGTACTTGGTCATGAGGATCATGGACACGGGAAGCAGCAGCATGGCGTACTCCTCGGCGAAGCGCAGCCCGGCCGTGTCGAGGTCGGTTTCGCCGCGCGCCGCCGCGTAGCGGGTGACAAGCTCAACCAGCAGGCTGGACTGGGTCACCGCGGAGCGGGCGGGCAGCGCACAGCCGGGCACGGGCAATTCGTCGGGCCGAAGGTAGCCGCTGATACCGCTACGGATCAGTGCGGACAGCGCGCGGGAGCGGCGGTCGGGGTCCGGATCGTGGGCCAACGGCCGGTAACTGGCGCCAGCCAGTTCGTCGAGCAGAACAATCCGATCGGCCAGGGCAGGCTCCCGATCGATGATCTGCCGCAGCAGGCGGCTGTACACCGGCCCGTTATTGGTTGTGTGCGCCGAGATGGACCGTCGGGTTGAGCCGATCAAAGTGTCCAGGGCAGTCTTGACGAGCAGGCGCCGGCCCGCAGGTGAGCGCTCGGTGAGCAACGTGCGCACGCTCGACGTCGGCACGCCAGCGAGCCGAGCGGCGGGCACGGGCACCACTGTGCGGTCGGCGATTTCGTCTGCAAGCAGGGGGCAGACAACCTGTTCCAGCTGCCAGGCGTGCACGGGCAGGAACACGTACCCAGCTGGGTTGAGGCGATCGACGCGAAAGTGCTCACGGATGGCGATGTCGAGTCTCGGGTACTCGACGCGCAACAGCTGCCCGACATCGCGGCCTCGCTCGTCGGGTGTGGACTCGACGCGCTCGCGCCGCACGCCCACCAGGATCAGATCGGTGAACGTCTCGGACTCCAGATCATGACGCAGCAGGTCGACCGGTTGCATGCCTAGCCGGCCGCGTCCGCACGGGTGCAGGTTGTGGCCCTCGGTGTTGAGCCGCTCGAAGAACACCATCATGTCGTCGGGCCGCTCGCGACCAGCAAGGCGCTGCGCCAGGCCTACGGTGTCCGGCGCATCCAGCCGGATCGCGATCTGACGCAAGATCAGCCGCTGCTCCTCAGATCGAGCGTAGGCCAGCGTGAGGTTGGCCACGGTGTCCGCGAGCTCCACACCGAACGACCGCCAGCCCGGCGTCGGCTCGTACTCGGCAAAAAGCTCAACGAGCTCCCGCGGTGACTCAATCACGGTCGCCTCACCGGCACGCAGGCGCAGCACCGGGTCACCCAGCTTGATGTTGTGAAAGGCGTGCTCCGCGAGGATCGGGAAGGCCAGTATCGCCGTGCCGCCGAGCTCATGGATGTGCCAGGTGCCTGGCTGAACATCGCTCAACAGCGACTCGAGCGGCGGTAGGTCCGCGCGGTGTGGTGCGCAGATACGGACGTCGAGACGGCGGCTGCCCGTCCGGATCCCACCGACATCCTCTCGCCACAGAGCCGCAAGCAGGCGATGCAAGACCACGGTCCGCGCTCTGGGCAGCTGATCAAGGAACGCTGCGGCATACCGCGGCACGTTCGCGGCTAGCGCTTCATACATCCGCAGCTCCTCGACCGTGCGGAGCTGCTCCCGGTCGGGGTTAGCGTCTTGGACGGGGATCATCCGGATGTCACCACCTGATTGGGCACCAACGGATTGGGCACAGCCACCCATTGGGTGGCATGGGGGTTGGCGGACATGTGAACCCGCAGCATTGACTTGGCCGGCAGCGTGGGTTTGAACAGGGCGGCTTCGTCACGTCGAGCCTGGAATGCAATGGCAGGGTCGGTGGTGAGGGTTCCATAGACCGCCTGGCAACACCGGGCAACCGACCGCCACAATCGGGCGCAATCGATCCCCGCCACCCTGCCGAGCGCGGCGACGACCTGGCTAAGGTTTGTATTGACCAGCGGGAAGAACAAGCCGGCACGAAGCTCGTCGTCGTCATCAGTTAGCAGTGCGCCCATCAACGCCGGTGCACGCAGGCCGCTACGAGTGAGCCGTTTCTTACTGACCCGGATGCTGCCGAAGTCCCGGTAGAGCAGGCGGACCGGCAGGCCGTTGCGAAGCACCACAACGGTGTTCTGCCCATGCGCCTCCAGCGCAACCCCCCAGCGGGACAGCAAGGTGAACAGTGCGGGCAGCATGCAGTCGCAGTAACTAGCGAGGAAGCCTGCCGCGGTGTCGCAACGTGCGCGCTGGTGAGTGGACGCCAGCTCGTCGAGTACATCGGCGAGCAGCGGCCGGCCGGACAGGGGCGAGCGGGCCGCGAGCGCGGCGACCGGAAGCGCGATCTCACCGTCGGCGGCGTGGCGCTCCGGGGACTCCCGAACGATCGCGGCGAGGCTGGCTGCGGTATCGATCGGTTCGCCCGGCACTGGCCGGTAGCTCCCACTGGCCAACTCGGCAAGGCTGACGAATCGGCCGCCGAAGTCGTGCTCGCGGCGGCAGATTTCGGCCAGCAGCGCCGACATCAGCGGCCCGTTGTGGGTTGTTGCCGGCGAGACGACGCGGGTCGCGGTGGTAAGCCGAATGTCGACCGCGGTCTTGAGGTGTGCGGCACGGCGATCCGTTGCGGGCGCGAGCGTCCGCAACGACAGCAGCGGACGAGCGAGAATGCGTGCTTCGGGGATGACAATCACGCGCCCGTCGGCGAGTGCGTCGGCGTAGCGGTCCTTCAGCGCACGGTCCAGCTGCCACGGGTGAATCGGCAACAACTCGTAGTCGGCCGGATCCCGCTGAACGCCGCGCAGGTACGCCTCGGCAACGTCAGCGGCCTTGGGATGCCAACGGCGCAGCAGGGCAGTGAGCCGTCGACGTGCGGACGAGGGTTGGGCGATGGCGACGATCCGGACCGCGACCTCGTCGGCCCACTCCGGGGCATAGGCGAACAGTTCCTCCGCGGTCATCCCGCCGCGCATCCGCGCGCACGGGTGTAGTGGATGCCCGTCGACAACGGCCTGCTCAAACACGGCGAGTGGGCTGAAGCCCGGATCGGCGGCGGCCCGCCGCACTGCCCAGCGCATCCCGTTTTCTCTAGAGGCTTCGCCAATCGCCAGCCGTTCACGCCGCCAGGCCTCACCGACCAGCGCAAGCGCGTGGTTGGCCACACTGTCATCCAGCTCAGCGGACAGCCGGGCCCATCGGTCGATGACAGCACCAGGGGGCCGGGATCCCATGGCCGCGGTGAGCAACGCGACTGGGTGGTCGATCAGCCGTGGGACAGCTCCGTGCAGGGTGACCGTCAGGCCTGCCGGGTGTTCGGCGAAAGCGTCGGTGATCGTGGGTGGGGCGGACAGCCGGATGCCGTCGGGTCGCACGAGCGTTGCACAGTGGGAGCTTGCCGACGGGACGAGGCCATCGATGCGCTCCCGCGATAGCGCGGCCCACAGCTTGCCCAGCGCCGCTGCTCGGGCGTGGCGCAAGGCCGCGCCGTAGTTGACGGCAAGCGCCGGATACGACCTGCACAGCGCTGCGAGCGCGGCCTGTTCCGCAGTCGTGTCGCAGCCGCGTACGCCAGTAGATCCCTGTCCCCCTCCGGGCAGGTAACAGGCCACGCCCGCCCCTCCAACCCGCTCAGCAGCTGAACCCTCACCTCCCAGTCTCCCCAGTGGTGAGGGTAGCCTTAGTCTGGCACCCAGAACGGGATCATAGGCCCCGGATGATTTGACGCAGCCGGGGCAGCCGCTGCGCAATGGCGCGTTCCGCGCCGTGCTCACTAGGTTCGTAGTAGTCGCGTCCGACTAGCTCGTCCGGTGGGTACTGCTGGGTTAGGACGCCGTCGGGCGAGTCGTGTGGGTAGCGGTAGCCCTGCGCGTGGCCGAGCCGGGTGGAGCCCGCGTAATGCCCGTCGCGAAGGTGGGCGGGAACTGTTCCGGTAACGCCGGCACGGACGTCGGCCAACGCCGCGTCGATCGCAGTGATCACCGCGTTGGACTAGGGCGCGGTGGCCAGGTGCACGGTGGCCTGGGCCAGTGCCAACCGACCTTCGGGCATCCCGATGAACTGCACGGCGTGAGCCGCCGCCACAGCAGTCTGCAGCGCCGTCGGATCGGCCATCCCGACATCCTCGCTGGCGTGCACCACCAACCGCCGGGCAATGAACCGGGGATCCTCACCGGCCTCCACCATCCGCGCCAGGTAGTGCAGCGCGGCATCCACATCGGATCCGCGGATCGCCTTGATGAACGCGCTGATCACGTCGTAGTGCTGATCACCGGCCCGGTCGTAGCGCACCGCGGCTTTGTCCACCACGGATTCGACGGCGGTCAGGTCCACCGCGGTGGCGCCCCACGAGGTCACCGCCTCGGCAGCAGTCTCCAGTGCGGTCAGCGCCCGCCGGGCGTCCCCAGCCGCGAGCCGTACCAGATGGTCCTCGGCCGCAGGTTCCAGGGTGATCGCTGCGCCTAGGCCGCGCGGGTCGGCCAGGGCACGCCGGACCAGGGTCCGCACGTCCTCATCAGACAACGGACGCAGCTGCAACACCAGCGAGCGGGACAGCAGCGGGGACACCACCGAGAAGAACGGATTCTCGGTTGTCGCGGCGACCAGCAGAATCACCCGGTCCTCGACCGCCCCGAGCAGTGCATCCTGCTGGGTACGGGAGAAGCGGTGCACCTCGTCGATGAACAGTACGGTGGCGTTCCCGCCCTCACGACCCAGCCGGCGGCGCGCGGCGTCGATCACGGCGCGGACTTCCTTGACTCCGGCCGACAGTGCCGACATCGCCTCGAAGCGCCGTCCGGTCACTTGCGACACCAGCCGGGCCAGCGTGGTCTTCCCGGTCCCCGGCGGGCCGTACAGGATCACCGACGCCGTTGAGCCACCCTCGACCAACCTGCGCAGTGGGCTGCCCGGCGCGAGTAGGTGGTCCTGCCCGACGACCTCTTCCAGGGTGGCCGGCCGCATTCGTACCGCCAGCGGTGCCGAGGCGGACAACCGCTGCTCGGCCAGTTGCTCGGCCTGTGCAGCGAACAACCCGTCATCGAACAGCGCGTCGTTGCCTGCCACACCGCCATTTGCCACACCTCGACGGTACCGCCGTGGGCCGGACGAACAGGTCCCGCAGCGCTAACCCAGCGGCATGCGGCAGCAGGTCTCGGCCACGCCGAACCAGCCACGGAACACCATGGCAGGCCAGCCAGGCGACATGATCGGCAGCTGTCAGCCGGCGGCCTCCCGAGCAGGTCAGGTCGACTGGATGAGGCACCGCGATGCCGGCACCGATGAGCAGGTGGGCTAGACCGGAGGCGAGCATCCGGTGGCCGCACTCGGAGGGATGCAGGCGGTCCACGCTCCACGCCGCGGTGTCGTACGTGCCAGGCATCAGATGTAGATCCAGCAACAGTGCGCCACGCCGGGTCGCCACTTGATCGGTGGCTTCGTTGAGCTGCCCCACCCGGTGGTGCAGAGCCCGGCGCAACGATCCGGGTAGCCGGAACACCCGTCCGTGATCGTGGAAACGAATCGTCAGCACCACGGCACCACAAGCCTGCAGCGCCGTGACCACAGCATCGAGATCGTCGCGGAGCACGACGGGAGCGAAGTCTGAGCGCAGCGTGTCGTTCATTCCGGCCAGAATCACCGCGACATCGGGTCCCGCCGCCACCGCTCCGGGCAGCTGCCGGCGCCGGAGGTCAGCCATCCGCGCACCCATGATCGAGAGATTCGTGTAGCGGACTTCGCCTGGCGAGCCGAGGGCGGCCGCCAGCAACGGACCGAAGCCACGCCAGCCGCCGGCGGGCAGCGGATCACCCAAGCCGACCGCGGTCGAATCACCGAGCACGGCCAGGCTAGCCACGCGACGGCCAACGGGTAGGGCGGGGACGGTGCGGAGCGTTTCCACGGCCACTTGGCGATGATCACCCGGCAGAGCTCACCCCCCGGTGAGCAACTGATGACATGTCGAAGACGGCTTCACTAACGATCCGTATATCAGCCCTGGGTGAGCGGACGGCTGGGATCGCGGGCCGCACGGCGGGTGCGCAGGAGGAGGACGACCACCC
>JALZCN010000252.1 GCA_030863045.1 Actinomycetota bacterium
ATCTTGCTCTGCGCCTGTAGGTGCTTGACGACGTCGACCTTATCGCCGGGCAGCACCTCGGCGATCACCTCAGTGATGCCCACCTCGTCGGCGACCGTGCGGGCGACTGCCGCGTTGTCGCCGGTGAGCAGGACCGGAGCCAGGCCGAGAGCTCGCAACTGAGCGATCGCCTGCGCCGAGGTGGGCTTGACGGTGTCGGCGATGACCAGCACGGCCCGAGCAACGCCATCCCAGGCCACGGCGATCGCGGTGCGGCCCTGATCTTCGGCGGCGGCTTTGACCGCAGCGAGGTCATCGGGCAGAGGCTGGCTCCACCGCTCCAGCAGCGCCACCCGTCCAACGAGCACCGCATGGCCGTCGACGACGCCCTGCACCCCGAGTCCCTCGGTGTTGGTGAACTCCTCGATGCCGGGCAGCGCGCCGACCCGATCCCGGGCGCTCCGGGCGACCGCAGCGGCGATCGGGTGCTCGGAGGCGCTCTCCAGCGCCCCGGCCAGCCGCAGCACCTCTGCCTCGGTGACTCCCTCGGTGACGTGCACGGCGACCAGGGACATCTGGCCGGTAGTGACGGTGCCGGTCTTGTCCAGCACGATGGTGTCCACACGGCGGGTGGACCTCCAAAACCTCCGGACCCTTGATCAGAATGCCCAGCTGCGCACCCCGACCGGTGCCGACCAGCAGCGCGGTCGGAGTGGCCAGGCCCAGCGCACATGGGCAGGCGATGATCAACACGGCGACCGCAGCAGTGAACGCCGCGGCGGCGCCGGCACCAGTGCCAAGCCAGAACCCAAGGGTGGTCACGGCGAGGGCGATGACAATCGGCACGAAACCCCAGAGATCCGGTCGGCCAGGCGCTGCACGGCGGCCTTGCCGTTCTGGGCATCCTCGACGAGCTTGGCCATCTGGGCGAGCTGAGTGTTGGCGCCGACCCGAGTGGCGCGGACGAACAGCCGGCCGCCGACGTTGACGGTGGCGCCCCCGACCGTGTCGCCCGGACCAACCTCCACCGGCACGGACTCGCCGGTGAGCATCGAGGCATCCACCGCGGACAAACCGTCCTCCACCACACCGTCGGTGGCAATCTTCTCGCCGGGCCGGACGACGAAGCGGTCGCCGACGACGAGCTGATCGGTCGGGATGCGTACCTCGGTCCCGTTGCGAAGCACGGTGACGTCCTTCGCGCCGAGCTCAAGCAGCGCCCGCAGCGCCGCGCCGGCCCGCCGCTTGGAACGGGATTCGAAGTAGCGACCGGCGAGGATAAACGTGGTGACACCGGCGGCGACCTCCAAGTAAATGTTGGCGGCGCCGTCGCTGGGGGCGATGGTCAGCTCAAAGGGGTGGACCACGCCGGGTACACCCGCGGTTCCGAACAGCAGCGCATACAGCGACCAGCCAAACGCGGCCAGCACGCCCATCGAGATCAGCGTGTCCATCGTCGCGGCGCCGTGTCGCAGGTTGGCCCATGCAGCGCGATGAAATGGCCACGCGGCCCACACGACGACCGGCCCAGCCAAAGCCAGCGAGATCCACTGCCAATAGGTGAACTGCAGCGCGGGAATCATCGCCATTGCAATCACCGGTACCGACAGCACAATGCTGGTGATGAGCCGGTCACGCAGCGGGCGGATCGGGTCGGGCTCGTCCGTCGCCTCGGCGGGAGCTGCGACCTCAGGCCGCGACAGTTCCGCGGTGTAGCCGGCAGCCTGGACTTGGGCGACGAGCACCCTCGGGTCGATGCCGGCTGGGGCGGTGACCCGGGCCTTTTCGGTGGCGTAGTTCACCGCCGCAGTGACGCCGTCAAGCTTGTTCAGCGTGCGCTCAATCCGGTTGGCGCAGGAAGCGCAGGTCATGCCCCGAATGGACAATTCGATATCTGCGACGGGCGCGCCGGATGGCGTTGTACTGGTGCTCATGCTCCCGAGTCCTCCTCTCGCCTTCAGTGGCCGTGGCCGCCGTCGGTGTGTCCCGCCGGAGGCGCGACGGTGGTAGTCCCGGTTGGCACGGTGAACTCCGCCGTGCGGACGACCCCGTCGTGCTGGAAGTCCAGGAACAGCCGGTAGGCCCCCGCGCTGGGCACCTCGGCGACGAACCGAATCTCTGGCCCGGCCGGTGTGCGTCCGTCACCAGGAGCGCCGTCGGGGTGCACATGCAAGTAGGCCAGGTCGCCCTCGCGTAGCGCGACTAGGTGCCCGTACGCGGCAAGGTAGGGCTGCAAGTTGGTGACCGGCCGCCCGTCCTTGCTGACAGTCAGGGTCAGCGGAGAGGCCTGGCCGGGCACGAGATCGCCCGCGAGGTCG
>JALZCN010000258.1 GCA_030863045.1 Actinomycetota bacterium
GTGCTTGCGCGCTGCAGCGCGCTCCAGTGACGCGGCTTGTTCGCGGGAATGCCGATCGAGGGTTTCGGCTTTGGTGCAGGCGTCATGCAGCATGGTCTCGGCTCGGGTCCTGGCTTCGCTGACGATGCCGTCAGCCTTCGCCGTCGCATCGGAGAGCAGCTGCTGGGCATTGGTACGAGCTTGGCGCACCATCCCGTCGGCTTCTGCCTTGGCCTCGCCGGTCAAGCGGTCGGCGATCTGCTGCGCCAAGCCCAGCACCTTGGCGCTTTGACTGTGGTGATAGTCGCCTGGCGAGGTTTGTTGCGTCCTCAGCGGTGACACCGCGGCCATCGTGGATTGAGGTGGCGCCAGGGGGCCGAGGTTACGGTCGGTATCGACCGGCGCAGTGCGCAGCCGGCGGTTGAGACGCTCGACCTGGTTGCGGAGATCGTTTCTCTCCTCGACCAGCCGGGCCAACTCACTGGCAACGAGCTCGAGGAAGGTGTCCACCTCGTCCTCGTGGTAGCCCCGCTTGCCGATCGGCGGCTTACTGAACGTGACGTTATGAACGTCGGCGGCGGTCAATGGCATCGGAACACCTCGGGTACTCCTCGTCATCCCTGCTGACCTATCCGGCGTTAGCCAAGACCAGATCACTCCTCGCCGCTGCCATGGCGGCGGCGAGGCGAGTGGCTCGCGTGCTGGCCCGGCTTGGTAGGGGAAACCGCACAGTCATCGGGCGTTGCTCGGCACGAGGTATATGTAAGGAGTGCGGCGCCGGGTACGGGCTTGCGGGGGCGTGCGGATGCTGGGGGTGTACCAGGTTGAGCAAGGCCCGTAGCGCGCACTGCGGCGGGCCTTCATAGGTCCATACCGTGACCTCAGGGGCGAACACGTCGATTCGCTCATGATGGGGCGCCGGGATCCTGGCCGTGGTGATTCGGTCGACGGACCGGATGGTGACCAGATCGACGTAGTCCTCCCATTGGTACGAGGCGACGAGACCAAATGGTGCGGTTCTCGGTCCGCAGCAGTAGAGGACGAACCCATCGGCGACTACGTCAAGCAACAGCCGCTCCACCGCCGACGGTAAACAACTACTGCGACTGGAGTACCGACCGGAAAGCGAAGGCGGTCTCACGGCCCGACGACCGCGTGACATGCCCACGTAACGGCGAGCTCACGTCGCCATCCGGCCATCATGCGGTTGAGCGTGCACAGTCTTAGTCGCGCTGGTGCGTTGAAAACCACGGTACAAACCTTCCTCGCTATGGGGGTGGTTTCATCTGCACATCGATCCGACTACAGTTCCAGACGCCGCAAGCCGGCGCAAGAGCGGATGCAAGAGCCGGCAATTGCCCATTGACCGTCGCGTACCGATGCAAGTACGGTTGCGCGCCGAAGATGGAGTACTCCCTCGGCCGGTCTCATGAACCGTCTCATGAGAACGTCATGGCCTTCTTCCTATTCTCGTAGATTCGGCGTGGCAGCGCACAAAAGCAGCTGCGGATTGGGCTAAGGGCGAAGTCGCGCATGCAGCACGTCCGCGTTCTGTACCGTCTACTAGCCTGCTGATGACAAGGTCGGTGCGGCGGCTGACCAGATCACCCCAACGCGAGCCCGCAACTGTGCAGGCCGCCCTCGACACGATCGTTTCCGAGGCCAAGGTGGTGCTGGATGCCTCCCCGTCGACCGCGGTGCAGGACGATTTACAAACCTTCTACAACGCCGTGGTAGAGGCTAGGAGCCAGGTCGCTGCGGTCACTACAACATCGCCAAGCTGCCTGGTGGGGCACCAGCAGTCAGAGATCCCAAGTTTCAGGAGGCCGCCCAGACCATCGAGGAATGGGCGCGCGCCAATTGGGGGACCCTGCCGCCGGCAGACTCACCTCAGCCCTCGGGTAGGCCGACCCGTTAGCGCTGCCTTGCCGGCCATCTCCTGAGCCGCTGCTGTCAACGACCTCGAGCCGTGTGGACCCTGATCGGCCGGGTGTGCCGAAGAGGTTGCCCACCACCCCAAGGATCAGTACGGCGGCGGGTACTCGTCCCGGACCACCGGTGGCGACTCTACGACTACCGAGCGGCGTCGCCGGTAGAACGCCAAGCTCAGCAGCAATCCCAGCACACCCACCGCGGTGAGGATCCAGCCGACCAACTGAAGATCCAGGCCGGAGACGCTGAAATCGACGGCCAGCGCCATGATGAGTCCGATAGCGATGAGGAAGATGCT
>JALZCN010000260.1 GCA_030863045.1 Actinomycetota bacterium
ACGTCGCGCCCGGTGAGCGCCGGCTCCACCCGCCGGCCAAACACCGGAGCACTCCGCTGCGAGCACCGCGGCTGCACCGCCGCCTTCGGGGAACAGTGGGGTACCGGACCCAATGTGGTGACGGCCATCCGAACCGTCGCGACGGTGGTCGGGTGGGCCGTCGCGATCACCACTGGCCGCGAGGCCTGGCTGATCACGGCGCTGCTGTGCTACTGGATCGGGGATATCAGCGACGGGATCCTCGCTCGGTGGAGCCACTGGGAGACTCGCACCGGGGCGGTGCTCGACGTGCTCGCCGACCGGTTGAGCGTCTGCCTGGTGGTGGTCACCTATGTGACCACTCATCCGTCCGCGGCGCTGCCCGCAGCGGTGTTCTTGGCACAGTTCGTGGTGCTCGATGCCTACCTCACGCTGGCGTTCACTCGCTGGTCGTTGCTGTCACCGAACTACTTCGACCTGGTCGACGCAGCGTTGTACCGGCTGAACTGGTCACCGCCGGCGAAGGCCACGAACACCAGCGCGGTGGTGTTGGTGTGGCTGGCGACCAGGTCGACGATAGTCACGACGGTGCTCGCCGCGGTGATACTCGGGGCGAAGTCGTTCAGCGCGCTGCGGTTGGCACGCCTGCCGGTACCGCGGATACTGTCCGGCTGCGCCGTGTTGGACGTGCACGCTGCCGCAGCTAACCCCGCAACCGCATCGACATGACGAGATAGCGGTAAGACGCGTCCCGGGTGTCATCGTCGGCGCCAGCCGCGTCATCGGCGCTGAGGCCGATGACCGGTGTGATGACCGCCGGGCGGCTCGGTTCGGTGAACGACAGCGTCGCCCGCGGGGTGGTGACCTGGGTGAGCCCGTCGAGCAGGTAGCCGGCGTTGAACCCGATGGTCAGCGGTTCGCCGGTGAGACCGACCTCGAGCTCTTCCTCCGCGCTGGACTCGTCTTCGGCCTCCGCGGACAGCTGCACGGCACCGTCGGCGAAAGCGAGCCGGACCGGCGCGAACCGCTGGGCGACCAGCGACACGCGCTTGAGCGCCGCGATGAACTCCCCGACCTCCACCTGCACGGTGGTCCTGACCTCGGTGGGCCACAGCGAAGCGAACTTGACGAATTCGCCGTCCAGCAGCCGGGTCAGGGTCTGCCGGCCGCCTGCGGAGAATCCCAGGAATCCCGCATCGGCGGCGGTGCCCAGCGACAGCACTACCTCGCTGGCCGAGCCAAGCGACTTGGCGACATCGCTGAGCGTCTTCGCCGGGATGATGACCGAGTCATGCAGGTCCTCTGGCGCGTCTGGATCCGTTGCGGTCGGCGTCCAGGGAATGTGCCGTTCGGCGAGGCGGTACCGGTCCGTGGCAGCGAAGGCCAGCTGGTCGGTACGCACTTCCATCCGCACCCCGGTGAGGATGGGAAGTGTCTCGTCCCGGCTGGCCGCCGCGGTGACCTGCGACACCGCGGTGGCGAAGACGTCACCGCGCACCGTGCCCGAGGTGGCGGGCAGCTCCGGTACCACGGGGTAGTCCTCGACGTGCATCAGCGGCAGGTTGAACCGCGCCGAACCGCATCGCAGCGCGAGCCGGTTGCCCTCCACCGCGACCCGCACGTCCTTGGGTGGCAGTGCGCGGGCAATCTCTGCGAGTAGCCGGCCGGACACCAGCACGCGTCCGGCGGACTTGTCGGTGACGGGTACCTCGATGCGGTTGAGCACCTCGAAATCGAAACCGGAGACGATCAACGCACCGTCGGTGACTTCCAGAACCACGCCGGCGGTCACTGGGACGACGGGACGGGCCGGTAGGCCTCGCGCCGTCCATGCGACCGCCTCGGCGAACGCGTCGCGCTCAAGCTCGAACTCCACGTAACCCACCGTCCCTGCGAGTACTCCGCCAGTGCGCCGGGTGCACCAGCGTACCGGGGGCGCTTTCACGCGACGTTGGTGGTCATGGTGTTCAGCGGGTTGTCAGCAGGCAGGGCATCACGCACACTGGCAACATCGGCGGAACACCGTACGACCCGGCCACACACGACGTCAGCCGGTCCGAACGGTCACCGGGTGTTCCACCCCCGAGTGCCCGGTGCGCCGATTGCGCAAGCGGCAACTCCCCCTGGCCGCTGGCGTAAAGGCCGCCGACCGGGTGCCACCCCCGCCCCCCTTGAAACCCGGTCGGCGGTACCATATCGACGACCCGATGCGAGCCGCTCACAGCCTGCCACCACTAACATACGGCTCCAGGCCGGGGAGT
>JALZCN010000285.1 GCA_030863045.1 Actinomycetota bacterium
GCTGGTAACCGCCGCCGGCAGCCGGGCGGTACGAGCCGAACGCAGCACAGCCGTTGGCTGCCGTCGGCACCAGCCGCGAGCCGTGGCACCCGATGCCCTGGCCGAGGAACCACCGGCCCATCTCGACCGGCCCGCGCAGCCAGAAGTCGTAGGGCGGCATCGACATGACGGCGTCGTCGTGCAGCAGCGAGACCAGCAAGGTGATGTCGTAACGCTCAAAGGCGTCCACGTACCGAGCGAGCAGCGCGCGCTGGTCAACGTCCACCGCCTGTGCGGGCGAGACCCCGGCGTCGCTGACGTCGCGGGCCGCGAGGGTGGCCCGGGCTCGCTGCAGCGCACTGTTAACCGACGCCACGCTGGTCTCGAGCAACTCGGCCACTTCGGTTGCCTGCCAGCGCAGCACCTCACGCAGGATCAGCACCGCCCGCTGCCGGGCGGGCAGGTGCTGCAAAGCGGTGATGAACGCGAGGCGGATGGTCTCCCTCGACACCGCCAGCTCGGCCGGGTCACCGTCGCCGGATAGAACACGGGCATCCGGGACGGGCTCTACCCATGCGTGCTCGGGCAGCATTGGACCGAGCGACCCTTCCGCTGTGGACGCCGGCCCGAGGTCCATTGGCCGGGCCCGACGTTCGCGGCCCCGCAGCATGTCGAGGCACACGTTGGTGGCGATGCGGTAGAGCCATGACCGCAGGGCCGACCGGCCCTCGAAGCCGTCGATGCCCCGCCAGGCGCGCAGCATGGTCTCCTGCACAGCGTCATCGGCTTCGAAGAAGGAGCCGAGCATCCGGTAGCAGTAGCCGGTGAGTTCCTGGCGGTACTGCTCCAGATCTTCCGGCTGGACTTTGCGGATCTCGACGGGGTGGGGGCGGACGGGCACGGACGTCAATCCTACGCGCGACGCTCACTGTGCAAAGTGACTAACGGCCGCTCACAGGTTGCCAAGGTCATCGCTGCGGTTCCGGTTGGCGCTGGCCGGGTGCGTCACGAGGCGAGCGATGAGTCCTTGCCTTGCCGATCGTCATATCGTGATGAGCTGGTCGCTGACGGCCGGTAGGTCGATCGGGAGGAGATGACCGATGAGCGGGGTACGGGTACTGGTGGGGACTCGCAAGGGCGCATTCGTCCT
The DNA here is from genome assembly GCA_030863045.1 of Actinomycetota bacterium. GTDB lineage: Bacteria > Actinomycetota > Actinomycetes > Mycobacteriales > Pseudonocardiaceae. Next base: position 1,130 of record JALZCN010000285.1, read on the forward strand.
GACGTCGGACGGCAAGCGCGAGCGGTGGGACATCGATGGACCCCACTTCGGAGGCTGGGAGATCTACCACGTCACAGGGTCTCCTGCGAACCCGGCTCGGCTGTATGCGGCGCAGTCCACCGGCTGGTTCGGGCAGCTGATCCAGCGCTCCGACGATGGTGGCAAGACGTGGCAGCCGGTGGGCAACCAGTTCGCCTACGACGGCGTGCCCGGCACTCATCAGTGGTACGACGGCACGCCGCACCCCTGGGAGTTCGCCCGCGTCTGGCATCTCGAACCATCACTGACCGATCCGGACACCGTTTACGCCGGTGTCGAGGATGCCGCTCTGTTCCGTTCGAACGACGGTGGGCAGACGTGGCAGGAGCTGTCCGGACTGCGCGAGCACGACTCAGGGCAGTCCTGGCAGCCAGGGGCCGGTGGGATGTGCCTGCACACCATCGTTCAACACCCTGCCGATCCTGCCCGGATCTTCGTGGCGATCTCCTCTGCGGGCGTGTTCCGCAGCGATGACGCCGGCAAGGTGTGGCGGCCGGTGAATCGAGGTCTGCAGTCCGAGGACATCCCCGACCCGACTGCCGAGGTCGGTCACTGCGTTCACCGCCTTGCGATACACCCCTCACGTCCGGACGTGTTGTTCATGCAGAAGCACTGGGATGTGATGCGCAGCGATGACGCTGGCGAGTCGTGGCATGAGATCAGCGGCAACTTGCCGACCGACTTCGGGTTCCCGATCGACGTGCACGCCCATGAGCCGGACACCATCTACGTTGTTCCGATCAAAAGCGACTCAGAGCATTACCCGCCGGAGGGAATGCTGCGGGTGTACCGCAGCCGGACCGGTGGACACGAGTGGGAGGCGCTCACGAACGGTTTGCCGCAACGCGACTGCTACGTCAATGTGTTGCGCGACGCGATGGCCGTCGACTCGCTCGATTCCTGCGGTGTGTACTTCGGGACCACCGGTGGGCAGGTGTACGCATCCGCCGATGCGGGGGACACCTGGGCGCCCATCGTTCGCGATCTTCCGGCCGTGCTGTCCGTTGAAGTCCAGACGCTCCCATGATCCGCGTCAGGCTTCCGGCGCATCTGCGAACGCTCGCCCACGTCGACGGCGAGGTACACCTGCACGTGGTCGGTCCGGCCACGCAGCGCTCGGTCCTCGACGCGCTGGAGATCCATTACCCGATGCTGCGGGGGACGATCCGTGACCACGTCACGCACCGGCGCCGAGCGTTCGTCAGGTTCTTCGCCTGCCAGGAGGATCTGTCCCATGAGTCGCCCGACGCCCCGCTGCCTCGGGCTGTGGCGATGGGCACCGAGCCGTTTCTCGTGGTAGGTGCGATGGCGGGCGGCTAAGAGCCGTGCAGAACCGGGCTCGCGCCGAAGACGCTAGGTGAGTCGGCTGAGGAAGCGGCCGACTCTCGCCGCCGTGCTGGGGTTCTCCGTCAGGGCGTAGTCGTACAGGGCGATCGGGATCGCGAAGGAATAGGTGGGGTAAGCGTGGATCGAGCCGATGATCGCGTCCACGGTGAGGTCGTTGTTCATCGCCAAGGTCAGCTCGTTGATCATCTCGCCGGCGCAGTGACCGGCGATGTGGGCGCCGATGAGCCGCCGCTTGCCGTCGATGAGCAGCTTGATCAGACCGACGGGTTCGGCGTCGGTCACGGCGCGCTCGTTGTGGCTGTAGGGAAAGCGGATGATCTCGCAGGTGTCCCCGGCCGCCCGTACCTCCGCTTCGGTGCGGCCGACGTGCGCGATCTCCGGATCGGTGAAGGTTACCCACGGCAGGTGCCCGGGAGCGAACTTCGCCTTGATTGGCACGAAGATGTTGCGCACCGCATGGGCCGCCTGGTGGCCGGCGTAGTGGGTGAACGCCGGCCCACCGGTCACGTCGCCCACGGCGTAGATGTGCGACTGATTGGTCTGGAGCAGGTCGTTGATGACGATGCCCCGCGCCGTGGTGGTGACCCCGGCGGCGTCGAGCCCGAGCATCTCCACATTGGGCACCCGCCCGACCGCGCACAGAATCGCGTCCACCCGTAACTCGTCAGCGTCGAAGGGGCGGCCGAGGGTGAGCACGTTGTCTCCGCTGTGCCGGCGCACCGCGGTGAGCGAGGTATCGAGCCGCACGTCGATGCCCTCGTCGGCGAACTGGTGTTCCAGTATGTCGATCATCTCGGCATCGTCGCGCGGAATCAGATGCGGCCCGCGCTGCAGCACGGTGACCGTCGAGCCGAGCCGGTGGAAAGCCTGTGCGAGCTCCACCCCGATAGGTCCCCCGCCGATCACCGCTAACCGGCCCGGCAGGTCGCTCAGGTCGAAGACGTCCTCGTTGGTTAGGTAGCCGACGGCGCCCAACCCGTTGATGTCTGGTACCGCGGGCCGGCTGCCCGAGGCGATCAGGACGAATTTGGCCGTGATGTCACGGTCGCCGACGTGCAGTGTGTGCGGATCGCGGAACCTCGCGCCGCCGAGCAGGACGTCGACTCCGAGCTCGGACAACGCCAGAACGTCGTCGAGCTTGCCGACGTCGGCAATGGCCTGCTGGACCCGGGCGTTGACGCCGGCAAGCCCGGCGGTCCGGCGCTGCGGGGCTAGCCCCCAGCGCTGCGCGGTGGCGTTCTCATGCGCCACCCGGGACGCCTTGATCAACGCCTTGCTCGGTACGCAGCCGTAGTGCAGGCAGTCCCCACCCAGCCGATCCTTGTCGATCAACGCCACCCGCTTGGCGAAGAATCGAGCCAACCGGGCCGCTGTCAGTCCACCCGAGCCAGCACCAATGATGGCCAGGTCGTACTCAAAGGACGCCATTCGCGTGTGTACCCATCAGTCACGGCGTTCTGGAACGCAGGCGGTTACCAGGTGTCCAGGGTGGATCCGGTCGTCGGGAGTGCGAGGCAGCCAGCGTCGGACGACGACGCCGTCCTGTAACAGTGCGTCACCGCCCATCTGCCGAGTGTCTTCTACCGGCCGGGGTAAGGGGTGGCCCCGCGCGGCGGCGGCATAGCGAGCCAACGTTCCGATCGAATACACCTGCCACAGCTTCGCACGTCCTAGGCCGAGCAGCCGGTAGAGCCGGCGGTTCTGATCGGACAGGAACTGCCCCGGCCAACCAACGTGATCAGCGAGCGCGGCCAGTGCGTCGGGCGGGCTGAACCCACAGGCAATGAGACCGATCGGGCGGCCGGCGGCCTGCTGGCGCACCTGCACGAGGTGCTGCTGGCAGGGCAGTCAATACCGGTGACGGATCGCGGTGAGCAGGTACGTGCCGGGTAACGCACCGAGATCCACGGCTTGCGCGGTGCGCGCGTCTGGCAGTACGACGCCGTGCAGCGGGACCGGATGGTCGACCTCACGAGGCACGGACGCCTGCAGCGTTGATAATCGGCAGCAATCGGCGTAGTTCGATGTTCTCGACGGGGTCGAGCACGCAATGTTGGACGCAGGCGGGCACGACCTCACCGCTCTCCGGATGCGCCATCGCGTAATGGCAGGACGCCAGCCGCTCCTGGGTGGCGAGAATGCGCGGATCGGTGGCCTTCTCGCCGCGTTGCATCAGCTCCCAGGCTGGGGCCACATCCGCCGCGTCCATGAACTGGTGTATGACGAAGGAGACCGGTCGAACACCGTGTCGCAGCAGCGCGCGTACCCCACCTGCACGGCGGAGCACCCGGGCGATCCACTGAACCGCGATCACCAGGATCACCGGGTGGCGCGCGATCGTGCGCACCACCTTGCCGATCAGGTCCGGTGCAGGCACTCCGGCAAAGTTTACGCCGCCGAAGTAGCGGTAGAACGCCTCCCGGGCGGCGAGGTCAGCTGGGTCATCAC
>JALZCN010000367.1 GCA_030863045.1 Actinomycetota bacterium
GATCAACGCCGGGCTCGTGCCCGGGCCCAGGCTGACAGCTCCAACAGGGAACGCTGCCCGCTCAGGCGGTGGGCAAGTTCCGCCGCGACCACGAGCAGATCCAGGCCGCCCAGCGGCGCATCGCCGCCAGCACCGTCAAGATCGCCTTCGGCACCGGTGGTCGCGACGCCGACGACCCCACCGCCGACATCACCGCGACCGCCCGGTTGACTTCGTCATGGCCCGAGGCCGCATCCACACCACCTCGGCCGCTGTGAGCGGCGACGCACGGGGAGGCACGCCACGTGAATGCTCAACCGCCGCTGCTGCTCGCGCTGGATTTGACCGGTACTTTCGCGTTCGCGCTCAACGGCGCGCTGACCGCGATGCATGCCGCTCGGCTCGACATTGTCGGCGTGGTCACCCTGGCCATGATCACCGCGTTGGGCGGCGGGATCATCCGCGATGTCCTGATCGGCTCGCTGCCGCCTGCCACGTTCAGTGATTGGCGTTACCTGGCGGTCGCGGCGGCAGGTGGCCTGGTCGCGTTCGCCCTGGGCCAGCGGCTGGACCGGCTGGCCGGGCCGATCACCGTAATGGACGCCGTCGGGTTGAGCCTGTTCGCGGTTACCGGGGCGAGCAAGGCGCTGGGCTTCGGGCTCGGTGTCGGGCAGGCCATTATCCTCGGTGCGATCACGGCCGTGGGTGGCGGCACGCTGCGCGACGTGCTCGTCCGGCAGATCCCCACGGTGCTGCGCAGCGAGCTCTACGCCATTCCCGCCTTGATCGGCGCCGCGGTCACGGCCGTAACCATCCGCGCCGGTGTCTATGGGATCCCGGCCGCGATCGCAGCCGCCGCTTTGTGCTTCGTCGTGCGGCTGGTGGGCGTCCACTTCGGTCTCAACGCGCCGGGCCCACCGGGTGCACGCGGCGACCCCGGTTCTGCGGACGGGCAGTGAGTCAGCGGGCGAGCCAGGCCAGGGCGGCGACGACCAGGGCCTGGGTGCCGGTGTCGAGAGTGGGTTGCAAGACGGGGGCGAAGTTGGCGGAGTGGTTCACCGGGATGTCCTGGGCCACCCGGCCGGCGGCCTCGGCCCTGCGGTAGGTCTGCCCGTCGATGCCGCCGATGCCCCAGTAGGTGTACGGGACGCCGAGGGCGGTCGGGATGTCGCTGAAGTCCTCGCTGGCGGTCTGCTGGCCCATCGGCCCGGCTCGGTCGCCGAAAAACTCGCCGAACGCGGCGGCCACCCGGTCGGTGGTCACGGGGTCGTTGTCGGTCAAAGGGAAGCGGTCGAACAGTTCGAATTCCGGGTCTTTCGAGCAGCCCGACGCCTGGCACTCTGCGGTGACGATGCGGCGCACCGCGTCCAGAATCGCGCTTCTGGTCTGCTCGCTGTAGGTGCGGATATTGAGCTGCAGCACAGCATGGTCGGGGATGACGTTGCTCTTCGCGCCGGCCTGGATGCTGCCAACCGTCAGCACCGCGGTCTGCGCCGGCGGGATCTCGCGGGACACGATGGTCTGCAACCGGACCACAATCATTGCGGCGAGTACCACAGGGTCGACGGCCGCCTGCGGCATCGAGCCATGGGCGCCACGCCCGTGCACGGTGACCCGCATACTGTCGGCGGCGGAGAGCACCGGGCCAGCGTGGGTGCCGACGTGTCCGGCCGGTGCCGGCAGCACGTGTTGGGCCAGCGCCACGTCCGGGGTCGGGATCAGTCCCGCCAGGCCGTCATCAAGCATGCCCCGGGCGCCGTCGCCGGTCTCCTCCGCAGGCTGGAACAGCACCACCACCGTGCCGCTCCACCGGGCGGTCCCCTCCGCAAGCAGCTCGGCGGCGCCGAGCAGGCAGGTGACGTGCACATCGTGTCCGCAGGCATGCGCCACCGGTACCTGGTTCCCACTCGCATCGACGGTCGCGACGGTGCTGGCATACGGCAGACCGGTCACCTCGCGCACCGGCAGGGCGTCCATATCCGCCCGCAGCAGCACCGTCGGGCCAGCCCCATTACCCAGCACCCCGACCACACCTGTGCCACCGACACCACGATGCACCCGGTAACCAGCGTCGCCCAGGCGCTCACCGACCTTCGCGGCGGTCCGCCGCTCCTGGTGGGACAGCTCCGGGTGCCGATGCAAGTCCCGGTAGAAATCCTCCTGCCACCCCCGCACGGCACCCAGGCCAGCCAGCACAGATAACACGGGGGACCCGACGGTCACGGTCTCCTCCTCGCAGCGGCCGATGTTAAGGGATTTCCCACAGGCGTCCCCCTCAACCTGGGCCCACCGGCCGACTTGAAGTGATCCTTTCCGGGTTGCGTCAAGTGTCGTGTGCCCCGCAGGCGTGTGAATACTGCTGGCCTGTCCAGCTTTCCCACCGTGGTGCGGCGAAATCGCCATCCGGGGCGATCGGGCCGTCGATTTCTAGACTTCCCGTTCGTCTTTAAGCCAATCCGACTAGACCCACCACTTCAGGAGTGACCATGACCGACTCTTCCACCCAGGGAATCAAGACCGTGCTGCATCCCGTTTCCGACCTGGCGACGGCCAAGGAGGTGTACGCCGCCCTGCTCGGCGTACCGCCGCAGACCGACGAGTCCTACTACGTCGGCTTCGAGGCCGCGGGCCAGCACATCGGGCTGGTGCCGGGCGGTGGACCGCAGGGCATGACCTCACCGGTGGCCTACTGGCACGTGCCGGACCTCGAGGCGAAGCTGGCCGAGGTGACCGCCGCGGGTGCCACCGTGAAGGAGCCCGTGCACGACGTCGGTGGCGGCCGCCTGGTGGCCACCGTCACTGACCCCGATGGCAACGTTCTCGGGCTGCTTCAGGACCGATGAGTGCCGACCCCCCGCTCCCCGCTCAGCGTCGTCGCGACACCGGGCATCGGCTCACCCACGACATCGATGTCTGGGTGGCCAGTGCCAGCACCATGCCACGGTGCGAGAAGACGCTGGCGAGTTGCGGACCGACCACCATCTGGCCTTCTCCACCAACATCGGTACACCCAA
>JALZCN010000373.1 GCA_030863045.1 Actinomycetota bacterium
CCACCACACAGGCCGCGCGCACCGTCGGTTGTGGACACCGTGCTGGGCAACGGGCTGCGGGTGATCGCGGTGCGGCGGCCAGCGGTGCCGATGGTGGAACTGCGCCTGGCAATCCCATTTGGTGGTACCCACCGTACCCATCCGGCCCGCGCCGAGGTGCTGGCGTCCACGCTGCTGCGTGGCACGCCGCGGCGGGACCGGTTTGCCGTCGACAAGGTGCTGGCGTCAGTGGGAGGTGATCTGTCGGCCGGGGTGGATCCCGAGCTCCTGTCCGTATCGGGGTCCGCACTGGCCAGCGGGCTCGATGTGGTGCTCGACGTGCTCGGCGATGCGCTCACCTCGGCTTCGTACGCCCCAGTCGAGGTGGTCCGGGAGCGGGACCGGCTGGTGGAGCGGCTCGCCATGAGTCGTGCCCAGCCGCGAGTGATCGCCAGGGAGGCGCTGCAGCGGCGCCGTTACGGCAACCACCCGTTCACCCGGGAATGGCCGCAAGCTGACGACGTTGCTGCCGTGACACCAGCTGCGGTGCGCGCGCTGCATCGCCGCTCGGTGGCGCCCGGTGGTGCTGTCCTGGTGTTGGTGGGAGACATCGTGCCGGAACGGGCGGCGGAGGCGGTGGTGTCGGTCCTGGCGGGCTGGCGATCCGAACATCCAGCTACTGAGCTGGCGGCATTGCCCCCGCTGACCGGCGGTGACGTGCAGCTGGTGCACCGCGAGGGTGCGGTGCAGTCGCAGCTGCGGCTGTCGGCACAGGCGGTGTCGCGTGACCATGAACGCTACCCGGCGCTGCAGCTGGCGAACCTGATTTTCGGTGGTTATTTCTCATCGCGCTGGGTGGAGAACATCCGTGAGGACAAGGGCTACACCTATGGTGCGCATTGCGGCTTCGAGGCGACTCGACATGGGGCAACGCTGATCGCCGAAGCGGATACCGCAAGTGAGGTCACCGCGGCCGCGCTGCTGGAGACACGCTACGAGTTAGGCAAGATGGCCGTACTGCCTCCCGATGAGTCCGAGGTGGACAACGCGCGGCACTACGCGATCGGATCGCTGACTATCGCCACCTCGTCACAGCGTGGATTAGCCGGCCAGCTTGTCACGTTGGCCAGTCTCGGTTTTGATCTCGATTGGCTGCTCAGCCACCCCAACCGGTTGCAGGCGGTCACTACGGGGCAGGTCGCCGAGGCCGCGGCTGAGTTTCTCGCGCCGAGCCGATTCACCGGTGTGGTGGTGGGTGACGCCAAGCGGTTGGCCGACCCGCTCGCCGCGCTGGGTGGCGTGGAGATACCTTTCTAAAACACCGTTGCGACGGCGCTACAGGACGTACAGCCCGATCGCCCATCCCACACTGGTCATGATCATCACCACGATCGTCCACAGCAGGAACTGCCAGGGAGTGAGCTGGATGGTGGACTCGTCTTTCCTGGGATGACGTGGCCCATGCAGGTCGGCGGCGTAGCGCCGCATGTGGTCAGTGAGCTCTCGTTCCCACAGCTTCCGGTCGGTGATCTTCACTGGCACACCATCCTCGCCGTGATCTGTCTACTGGCTGAGCACGCTCGCATCATAACGTTTCGTGACCGATTACGGATCAGTTCGCAGACGCCTGCGAGGATGCTGGCCGTGGGGCACAACCGGGAGCCGCTGGATGGGCTCGACGCGCAGCAGCGCGCCGTGGTATGTGCACCGCGGGGGCCGGTCTGCGTGCTGGCCGGCGCCGGGACCGGAAAGACTCGCACGATAACCCGGCGGATAGCCCACCTGATACGTACCGGCCACGTCGCCCCTGGGCAGGTCCTTGCGGTGACGTTCACCACCCGCGCGGCGGGGGAGATGCGGATCCGATTACGCGACCTGGGGGTCGGCGGGGTGCAAACCCGAACCTTCCATGCCGCAGCGTTGCGCCAGCTGCGCTACTTCTGGCCTCGGGTAGTAGGTGATGAGCTGTGGCCGCTGTTAGAGCACAAGCTGCGGCTGGTCGGCCAGGCCGCCCAGCGGGCTGGCGCGGGCGCCGAAGCCGATGACCTGCGTGACTTCGCCGGCGAGATCGAATGGGCCAAGGCGAGCCTGGTCAGCCCTGAGGACTACCCCGCCGCAGTGGCCACCGCGCGCCGTAACGCTCCGGCGCCGGTGGCGCAGGTCGCCGCAATCTACGCTCGGTACGAGGAGCTCAAGAACCGCAATCGGGTGCTCGACTTCGACGACTTGCTGCTGCACACCGCAGCAGCTCTGGACGAGCATTCGGCGGTGGCGCAGGAGTTTCGGGACCGCTACCGCTGCTTCGTCGTCGACGAGTACCAGGATGTCACGCCACTGCAACAGCGTGTGCTCGACGCCTGGTTGGGCGCCCGTGACGACCTCACCGTCGTCGGCGACGTGAACCAGACCATCTACTCCTTCGCCGGCGCCGCTCCGCGCTTTCTCCTGCAGTTCACCAGACGCTTCGCCGGCGCGGTGACGGTACGACTGCACCGCGATTACCGCTCCACACCGCAGGTGGTGTCACTGGCGAACCGGGTGATCGCCGGTGCCCGCGGGCGGCCGGCGGGTGCCCGGCTACAGCTGGAGGGCCAGCAGCCGGCCGGTCCGGAGCCTTCCTTTACCGAACATGACGACGAGCCCGCCGAGGCGGACGCGG
>JALZCN010000404.1 GCA_030863045.1 Actinomycetota bacterium
GCTGAGGACATTACGACAGTTGAGTTTGCGCTGGAGGGCGTCACGTACGAGATCGACCTCGCCGATGACAACGCCGCCAAGCTTCGCAATAACTTGGCTCCCTACGTTGCCGCAGCCCGTAAGACCACCGCCCGCCGTCCGGGCTCGCGTGGCACCGACCGACCTGCCGGTCGTGCGGCCGGCACCGGCGGCGTTGCCCGCAGCGGCTACAACCGCGACACACTCAGGGCCATCCGGGAGTGGGCCAAGTCGAACGGCCACAATGTCAGTGACCGTGGTCGGCTGCCGCTCAACGTGCTGCACGCCTGGGAAGCAAATCACCAGGGAGCGAAGAACGGCGGCAAGGTTCCTGCGTTCTCCGGCTAGGGATTGCCTTTTCGGAACTTCGCACTATCTGCGCCTGGAATTCGGTGCTGTCGGGGCCCGGACATAGGGGCAATGGTCTGGAGCTGTGACGATCTGGCCTGGGCGGTGTAACAGGCAACTAGGGGTTGAAACACCGTGGAGGTTTGGAGCTCGGGACTGCCGTGGCTGGCGATCACCATCGCAGGGATTTCTTTGGCTGGGGTGGTGGTCACAGCCGTGGTCGGTCCGATAGTCGTTGAGCGCCGCAAATCGAACCCGGCCAACCCTGGCCCTCCCGACCCCGCTGTAATCGCGCAACGGGCCAGCGACGCTGTCACCCTCATCCAGTCCGAAATCATCGACCTGCAGCACGGCCAACTTCGCGAGCTTGCGTGGATTCCAGGGCGAGCAGGGAGAGCCGGGCGAATCGCCGCCGTGCCTGGCTGAACCCACTCAATGCAAGGGCGTCCAGGGGGAGCAGGGCCTGCGCGGTGAACCCCCTGTCGGTTGGACAGTCGATGAGGGCGACGGGTCCTCCATCACGTGCGAACGCCGGAAACCTTTCGATCCGGCTGACCCTCGCTACCAGTGCGCACGTATCACGTCGCCGACGCCAACCCCGACCACTGAGCCACCCCCCAGGCGTTGATGACATCTTGCCCCAGCCGTGAGCTGACGGCCTCTTGCAACACTGCGTGTCTGCGTCGTGAACCCGGCGCCACCGACGTTACGGGGTTGGGATGTCGGTGACGTTGAGTTCACGACGCTCAACGCCAGCCCGACCTATGTGCCGTTGCATGACCGCAACGTTGACAGGCTGGCGAACCGATCGACTGTTGGCCACGAACAGTTGAGTGCTCGTCGGCGACTGCGAGCAGCCCGGTGGGCATGGTTGAGGACCTGACCTCGCCGTGCTCACGGGGCTTCCAGCCCCACCGCGTGGCCACGCTCCTCGGCCCGTTGTCCAGAACTGTCGGTGTGCGGCCATACCGTCGCGCTATGAACGACACCATCATCGACTGGAACCGCCAGCTCGTGGACCAGCTCGATTGGCATTGGCAACACCAATTACGCGTCCGCTTGCACGGCCTCACCGACGAGGAGTACTTCTGGGAGCCGGTACGGGGCTGCTGGAACGTACGCCCGCGTGGAGCGTCCACCGCCCCGGTCCAAGCCGGTAGCGGCGCGTTCACCATCGACTTCGCCTTCCCAGAACCCGACCCGCCACCGGTGACCACGATTGCCTGGCGGCTGGGCCACCTCATCGTCGGCGTGCTCGGTATGCGCGCCAGCAACCACTTCGGTGACCGTTCGATCGACTACCAGACCTTCGACTACGCCGGCACGGCCGCCGACGCACTACGTCAGCTCGATGAGGTGTATGCCGCGTGGATCGCCGGCGTACACGCGCTCGGCACCGACGGTCTAGCCCGTCCGTGCGGCCCTGACGAAGAGCCCTTCGCCGACCAACCGATGGCGGCGCTGGTGCTGCACATCAGCCGGGAGACCATCCATCACGGCGCGGAGATCGCATTGCTTCGTGACCTGTACCGGCACACCACCATCACCCCCTCCCAGGCAGGTCCCCGCTCATAAGTCTGTTCGGAGACTGTCGGGTACTGCCCAACGTGGTGCAACCATGGACGCCGACGGACGCCGGCAGGACCCGCGATTGGTGCCGCGCTAGGCTGCCGCGCCGCTATGTCCTTCGCCAGCCCGCTCTTCCTGTGGTACTTCATGCCGACCGTGCTCGCGGCGGTGCTAGTCGCTCCCCGAGGCTGGCGCAACGGCATCGTGGGGTCTGCCAGCTTGGTCTTCTACGCGGTGGCAGCGGGCCCCACGACGCTGTTGCTGCTGGCCTGCATGGTTGTCAACTACGTGGTGGCCCCGGCGCTGGAGCCCGACGACTGGGACGTCGCACCTAAACAGCGTCGCCGGATGCTGACCGGCGTCATCGTGTTCGACGTCGCCGTGCTGGTGGTCTGGAAGTACGCCGGTTTCGCCAGCGCGCAGGCCGCGGGGCTGGCGTCGTTCACCGGGTGGGACCTGCCGACCGTTTCGCTCATCCTGCCGATCGGGATCTCGTTCTACACATTCCACCACATCTCCTACGTGGTGGACGTCTACCGTGGTGAACGCCCGGCCCTGCGCAGCAAGGTCGCGTTCGTCGCCTACATCGCGATGTTTCCCCAGTTGGTAGCGGGACCGATCGTGCGCTACCGGGAGATCGCAGATCAGCTTGCACCGCCGCGCAGCGACCGGCGAGACGACATCGCCGCCGGATTCCCTCGTTTCGCCCTGGGGTTGACCAAGAAGGTCGTGATCGCGGACTCGCTCGCACCGGTGGTGGACGCCTGCTTCGCGACCCCGGCCGATCAGATGACCACCGCGATAGCGTGGCTCGGGGCGATCGGTTACACCCTGCAGCTGTACTTCGACTTCTCCGGGTACTCAGACATGGCCATCGGGCTGGCCCGAATGCTGGGGTTCAGGTTGCCAGAGAACTTCGCGCGCCCGTACTCGTCGGCGAGCATCACCGAGTTCTGGCGGCGCTGGCACATGTCGCTGTCTCGATGGTTCCGCGACTACGTGTACATCCCGCTCGGAGGTAACCGGTACGGGGATCGCATCACCTACCGCAATCTGTGGATCGTGTTCGTGCTTGCCGGGCTGTGGCATGGGGCAAGCTGGACGTTCCTGCTCTGGGGCCTCTACCACGGCACGGCGCTGGTGATCGAACGCCGCCGCGGGTTGGCGGTGCCGCCGACCGAATTGGGGCTCTGGTGGGGGCGTCGGGCGCTGACCCTGCTCGTCGTGGTGGTCGGCTGGGTGCTGTTCCGGTCACCGGATCTCAGCACTGCGCTGGTGTTCCTCCAGCACATGGTGATCCCCGACTTCGACGGGTTGACCGATGTGGTGGATGCCTCGCTGACCCACCAGCGGCTGACGATCCTGCTGCTGGCCGCCCTGGTGTTCCTGCTTCCAACGAAGCCGGTCACCGGCCGCTACCTCGAATCGGTTCAGTCACGACCGGCCACCGCGCTACGGGTTGGCGTGATGACCATCGGCGTGGCCTACTCCGCGCTCCTGCTCACCACTGGCACCTTCAGCCCCTTCTTGTATTACCGCTTCTAACGGACGGTATAACCCGACCCGCAGCGGCTCTCCTCACGGCGCTGTGACCTGCGTCAACGGTCGCCGGTGC
>JALZCN010000426.1 GCA_030863045.1 Actinomycetota bacterium
CCCCGCCCCCCTTGAAACCCGGTCGGCGGTCCCATATCGACGACCCGATGCGGGCCGCTCACAGCCTGCCACCACGAACATACGGCTCCAGGCCGGGGAGTGAAACCGCGCGTCAGGCATCCCTGACGCGGCATTGCGGGTCAGGCCAGGTCTGTTTCCCGACTGCTGGCGCGACCCCAGCTGAGCCGGAAAGGGCGGTGCACGGTGAGCGGTCCCACCTGCCACCGCCTGGGGTGAATGATGCGGACCTCGCCTATCGTGGAATGCCCGGTGATCACGAAGTGCACCGGTCCCGGGTCGATCCGGCGCACCGTGGAGTCCTTGATCCGGCCCGCCGCGATGCGCAGACCGTCGGTGTCCACTGTGGCACCCATGGGCACGACGATCGTGGCGGAGCCCCCCGTCTTGTCCAGTTCCACGGTCACCGTCGGGCTGGCGAAGACGCCCTCGCTGAAGTCCAGTAATGCGGAACCGAAATGCCCGGCCAAGCGCACCCGGGGTGGCACTCGCCACGGCCCGCGCCGGCGCAGCTGGCCGAGGTGGTAGGACAGCTTCAGCACCTCGGGTGTCCCCAGACGAACCGGCGCGAAGCCCGGCAGGTCCAGCAAAACGGCGTTGAGCTCCCCTCGGGTGCGGGCGGCCATCGCGGCGTCCATCCGTTCGGTGAACTCATCGACCGTGAGCCTGCCCTGCCCGACCGCACGCTGCAGGAGTTGCCCGACGTGCTCGCGCTCCGCGTCGGACACCCGTAGGTCACAGGGCTCCACATCGCCGGCCACGCATCCACAGTAACGCCGGTTGGTCGCCCTTCAAGTACCGCCAACCCCGGTTGGGACCGCTGGAAACGGCTACCAACCTCCGATGCCGGGAACCGGCTAGCTGAGGCGACGCAACATCGGGTTGGTAGCTGTTTACGGTGATCAACACAGGGGATGGCGGTACTTGAAGAGCGGCCTACTGGTCGGCGAGGCCGTGCTCGATCGCGTAGCGGGCCAGCTCGACGCGGTTGTGCAGCTGCAGCTTGCGCAACGTGGACTGCACGTGGTTCTCCACGGTGCGGTGGCTGATCACCAGCGTTTCGGCGATCTGCCGGGCGGTGCGCCCGGTGGCCACCTGGCGCAACACCTCGGTCTCGCGTTCGGTGAGCCGCGGCACGTCGGTCCGCGGGCCCAGCGCCATCCGGCGGTACTCGCCGAGCACGAGGCCGGCCAGACCGGCGGTGAACACCGCGTCGCCCTCGGCGGTCCGCTGCACGGCGTCGACCAGCTCCTGCACCGACGCGGATTTCACCAGGTACCCCGAGGCTCCGGCCTGCACCGCTGCCAGCACGTCGGCATGCGTTCCGGAAGCGGACAGAATCAACACCCGGATGTCGGGCCAGGCGCCGATGATGCACCGCGTGGCCTCCGATCCGGACGGTCCGCCGGAGGTGAAGTGCAGGTCCATCAGCACCACGTCGGGGTGGGCCGCGGGGATGATGCGCAATGCGGCCGCGCCGTCTGCCGCGGTGGCAACCACGTCGAAGCCGCCCTCGGTGAGGTCGCGGGCCACCCCATCGCGCCAGATCGGGTGGTCATCGACCACCATGACCCGGATCATGGGGCCGGCCGTCACCGCAGCAGGCCGTGCCGGATGCGGGCCAACCGTATCTCCCACTCGGTGCCCCGATCCGGGCCGGTGTCCAGCGTCAACATGCCACCCAGGTCGGCCACCCGACCGCGGATCGAGCGTGACACTCCCATCCGACCGCCATGCTCGGCGTCGGCGAGCTGCCCGCTGTCGACGCCCGGCCCGTTGTCCCGGACGGTCAGTACCACTTCCTCGCCGAGGTCCTCGACCAGAATCCATGACTTCGCCTCCGGCCCGCCGTGCCGGGCGGTGTTGGCCAGCGCCTCACGCACGACGGCGACCAGTTCTTCGACGTCACCTGTGGGTAGCGGCACCGCGGCCGCCGGTACCGAGACCTCAACGCGGGGACCGGCCAGCAGTTGCAGGGCACCGGCCAGGTCCTGCTCACCGGTGGCGCCGGACGGGGCGGCCGAGAACAGGGACCGCAGTGCGATCTCCTGCTCCCCGGCTAGCCGGGCCAACTCGGCGGCCTCCCCGTCGAGGTGGCCACTGCGGGCGCGCACCCGGGCCAGCACCTGCACCACGCTGTCATGGATGGACCGGGCCAGCCGCTCCCGCTCGGCGGTGGCCGCCTCGGTGCGAGCCGACCGGCGCAGCTGCTCGGTCGCCCGGCGAGCCGCCGTCGCCGCCAGACCGAGCACGAACCCGGTTCCAACCAGCAGGATGGTGTCGCGGGCGGTATCGATGGTGACCGATCCGCGCACCCAGACGTCGGCCACCGAGACGGTGAGACCGAACAGCGCTCCCGCGAACCGGCCGGCGTGCACCGCGGCAGCGACCACTGGACCGCTGGCCCACACGGTGGTGAGCAGCGGGGTTCGTTGGGTTACCTCGCCGAGCTGCTCGGGGGTCAGCACCAGCATCGAGGAGCTCATCAGGGTCAACGTCACCACCAAGTCGATCACGATGACGTGGATGCGGCGGGTGACGTCGTAGCTGTAGGCCAGGCAGCTCAGCAGGGTCCACACCGCGATCCCGGCGAGCACCACCCACGCCAGACCGGGGCGAACGTAGGTGTCGTGATAAGCGATGATCGCCGCAATCGCGAAGGCGCCCGTGATGATCCGCAACACCACCACGCCGCGCCACAGCGGGGTCACGATGTCGGTGGCTGCCGGCATGGCCGTGGATCATGCCAGTCCTCATCGCGGATGGTGAGTAGGGGGATGTCCAACGCCGGTGCGCGCATCAAGCGGTTGTCGAGAGTTAGCTGACCCGCGATCCTAGGACCGGATCGGACAGCAGCCGGATCTAGAACACGCTGCGCCCGTACATCTCGCCGAGCGGGTCAGCGATCAGCTCCACCCGCGCACCGTCCGGGTCCCGGAAGTAGATGGACGAGCCACTCTCCAGCTGGTAGTCGATCCCTTGGGTGTCCATCCGACTCCGGATCTCCTGCCAGTGCTGTGGCTCCATCGAGATGGCCAGGTGGTGCAGCCCGCCGAGCACCTCGGCGTAGGGGCCGACATCCACGCCGGGAAGGTCGAAGAAGGCGACGGTGTTGCCGTTGCCGACGTCGAAGAAGAAGTGCGTGGAGCCCGGCAGGTCCCGGTTCTCGAACATGTCGATCAGCGGGAAACCGAGCAAGCCCTGGTAGAACTCGACGGTTCGCCGCACATCGGAGGAGATCAGCGCGGTGTGGTGGATGCCGCGTGCGCTGCTGGGCGGTCGGTGCTGCCGGGCCGGCATCAGCTCGGCCCGGATCTGGTCCCGGCGCTGGGCCAGTTCGGCACGCTGGGTTTCGGTCACGGTCACCGGTCAAGCATCCCGCGACGGCGCGGCAGCAGCCAGCCGGAAGCGGCCGAACTCGGCCACCATTGCCGCCAGCGACCAGTGCGCGTTGAGCCCGCTCGGGTTGGGCAGCGCCCACACCAGAGTCGTATCCAGGTCGGGCTGGCGTCCGACGGTGGCCCGCGGCGCGGCGAAGGCCACCCGGTAAGCGGTGATACCGACCACGCCCAGGGCGGCCGGGCGCCAAACCTGCACGAGTGCGCGGAGCCGCTCGCCGCCAGCGATCAGCTCAGCAGCGCTCAACTCGTCGGCTCGGGCGGTGGCCCGGGTCGCGATGTTGGTGATGCCC
>JALZCN010000430.1 GCA_030863045.1 Actinomycetota bacterium
GTCGTGCTCGGTGTGGACGAGCACACCGCCGGCTTGTTCGATCTGGATGCCGACACCGTGACGGTGCTGGGTCGCGCCACGCTGACGATCCGCAGGCAAGGAGAGAGCACGACGTTCGGGTCGGGCACCACCGTGGCGATCGACGACCTTCGGGCGATCGCCACCGGTAGCGGGTTGGCACGCGGTCCGGCGAGCCTGCCGCCGCCAGCCACCGAAATCACGGACCCGGCACCATCGCTGCGCGCGGAAGCCGACCGGCTGGCCCGCGTCTTCAATACGGGGCTACGGACCCGTGACGTGACCGCCGCAGTCACGGCCGTCCTGGAGCTGGAGCAGGCGATCGTCGACTGGTCGGCCGATACCGAGGAGATGGACGGCATCGAGGCGCCTCGGGCCATGCTGCGCCAGATGGTGACGCGGTTGGCCGAGCTCGCCGTGATGGGTGCGCGCGACCCTAGGGAGATCGTCGCGCCCTTCGTCGACGCACTTCTCGAGCTGCGGGAGCAGGCGCGGGACGAGGGCTCCTGGACCCTTGCCGACACCTTGCGCGACCGGCTCACCGCAGCCGGGATCGAGGTGCGGGACACCGTCGATGGCGCTGTCTGGCGATTCTCAACGGCTCATGGCGGGCCCAGGTAGCGCAGGTGGACCGCGTGCAGCAGCGCACCGCGGGATCGGCCGTGCCTTGCAGTCCCGTACTTCGGCAAGCTGCTCCGAGGCGGTGTTGGCGCCCTTGACGTACGTGGCGTGATGTGTGGAGTGGTGCAGCTCCATGATCTCTCCGGAGATGTGTGGCTCCAGAGCGCCGTAGTCATAGGGCAGGTCGGGCAGCGTGTAGTCGGCCATGCGTGACCTCCAGTTGTGCTGCTGTGCCGTGTTGATCGCTGCGGTGTTGATCGCTTCGGTGTTGATCGCTGCAGGACCTTGACGGCCGCGCCGCAATGCTGGCTGCATCGAGCTCGCGGCGCAGTCTGACCCAACCCAGCCCGGTCGCCTCGGCGATGACGCGCAGGCTCATCCCGGCGGCGTGGGCGTGGCGAAGGTAGCCCGCCAGATCGTTGAAGCCGAGCTCACGCAGGCGTCGAGCCAACGCCTGGTCGCGCTGGGCAGCCCGGGTCGCCCGACCCGCGTCGAGCGCCGCGCGGGGCAGCCGTCTGCCTTCCGGGGATAAACCGGTGGTATGAGCGTGAGGCCAACGTCGTCAGCCGGCCGGTCTTGGAGAGCTTCTGACCGACCGCAAGACGAGCACGCAGCCCGGGTAAGCGCCGGTAAGCCTCGCTCTGGCGAGCGGCGATGGATCGGGACAGAGATTCGGCGACCAGCGGTCGACTCCGGCACAACCCCAAGGTTTCTCGGTAGGAGTCGGCAGTATGCCCGTGCCTGCGAAGGTGGCCGGCCAGTGAGACGTACCAGCGCCCGCAGAGGTGGCAACAGACCCGGCCGGTACCGGATTCGATCACCAGTTGGCCGTACGGAGCGTGCAGGCCGGTGCCGTCGGGCAGCGACCACAGGTGGGAATGGGTGGGCGCTCGCCCACCGCGGCCTCCCGGCACCGGTGCGCTGCTCGTCGTGATCACGGCCTTATTGCAGAGTAGATGCAATAGCATCCTCACGTGAGAAGCTCATAAATGCAACAGCTCGGGTTACGCTTCCCCACGTGGGTGATCCTCGATCTGATGGTGTGCGGATCACCGCGTTGGCGCTCAAGGCCGGTTCGGGAGACCGCGCCGCCCTCGCCGCCTTCATCCGGGTCACTCAACGCGACGTGTACCGCTTCCTCTCGCACCTCTGCGAACGTGGCGAAGCCGAAGATCTCACCCAAGAGACCTACCTGCGGGCGCTCCGCGCGCTACCGGGCTTCGCCGGTCGCTCATCGGCCCGCACCTGGCTGCTGTCCATCGCTCGGCGGGTCGCCGCCGACCACGTGCGCACGACCCTGACGCGGCCGCGGACCACGTCTGTCGAGGACTGGGACGCTGTCGTGGCCGTGAGCCGGGCACACCAGCGATCCGGGTTCGACGAAGGCGTGCTGCTCCGCCAGCTGGTGGCCGAGCTGGAGCCCGGCCGCCGGGACGCCTTCGTGCTAACCCAGGTGCTGGGCCTGGGTTACACGGACGCCGCCGAGGTGTGCGGGTGCCCCATCGGCACCATCCGTTCCCGGGTGGCCCGGGCGCGGGAGGATCTGGTCCGCGCGATGAACGCTTCCGGACAGTCCGGTCGAAGCGCCACCGGTCCCTGACCTCCAGCGCGCCTAATCACTCCGGAGCGGGCGACCGTGTCCACGATGGCCCGACCTCAATGGCGCTCCTCAAGGCCGATTGCTTCCCGGAGGCACTCCGTGGCGTCCTGGAGATCGGAGTTGTTGTGGGCTTGGGAAGTCATCAGCTCGGCCAGCGCCCTGGCGATAACATTGAGCTTCTCCTGGGCGGCTTCCTCCGCGCGGCGACCGGCATTCTCCAGCAGGACCACCAGCAGCAGCGTAAGAACGCTTGCGACAGTGTGAATCGCGGTCTGCCATTCCTTGAGATCCGCCCACAAGGGCAAGCTCAACAGCCAGGCCGCGACGATACCGGCACACACGAAAAAGAACGGCGCGCGACTGACCCGAAGATAGGCCGTTTGGACGAATCGATCAAACAGCGTACGGTGATCTCCCCGCGCCCGGGTCGTTGCGGCTTTGGCATACTCCACAGCCAGCAGCCTAGCGACCACACCGCAAGCGACAGCATGCACTCTTACCGCAGTTCGCCTCCACGCATGCACTTGCGCAGGCGCTTGACAGCTTTGGGGAGGTCACGTTCGGCGCGATCCGCTCGGGCGGTTTCGGTCGCATGCATCAGCCCGTAAGTGAAGCCGTTTCCGCCGTCGAGATGTGCCTGGGCAGCGAGCTCGCGCAGGACAGGCCTGGACACCACGGTGTCCTGGTGGGCCCCAAGCAGCTCCTGGACCGTCTTGAGGCGGCGGCGCAGCCGCTTGGCGGACTTGCCCAGGGCGGGCTTGGCCGCTTCGGTGGCATAGCGCAGCCGCTTGGCGGCTTTGCGCGTCTCGTGCAGGGCGACATCACGCTGATCACCCGCAGACGCCGCGTCCACGTCGCGCATGCCCGACTCGAACCGACGGTAGGCCCGCGCCACGCTTTTGCGCAGCTCACGCCGGGCCGGGCGGGCGGCGTTCCGGCGCAACGGCGGGTCGGCCAGCAACGCGTCGATCGCCTCGTGCAGGGCGAGGTAGCGGTCACTGTCCAGTGCGGCGAGCGCGACCTGGCGGGCGTCGACCTGCCGGCGTTCGAATGACCGGGTGACCGCGGCGGCCACCGGCCCGAGGACCAGCTCGTCGGGGAGTTCGGCAACCATCGTGGCAAGCCGCTCGGCCATCACCTCGGAATCCCGCGCCTCGGCCAGCTCACCGGCCACCCACTTCAGCTCGGCCGTCAGCTCGCGAGTCCGATCGCGGTCGATCACCCGCCGGAAAACCTGTAACGCGCTACGCATCCGCCGCGCTGCCACCCGCATCTGGTGCACCGCGTCCGGGGCGTCGCGGCGAACCAGCGGGTCATATCTACGCAGCTGTTCGGCCTGTGTCCACAGGTAGGCCAGGACGACCTCCCCGGCTGACGATGCGGCGTCGGGCTCGGGCGCAGCGGGGCCTGCCGGCACCTCATCAGCCAGCAGCCGACCCAGCTTCGACCCGGCCCCTGAGCGCTGCGCTCCCAACGCGAGCAGCCGGCGCTCGATGCGATCCAGCAGTTCCACCTGGCCGTGCTCGGCGAGCTCGACTTCTACCTCGCGCCAGGACGCCGCCCTGGTCTGCGTACCCATCGTGTGCGCACTGACGTGATCTTCGACCAGTTCCGCCAGTGCATGGCCGTCCGGGTCAGCGAGCAGCCACCGCCGCCGCCGAGTCTTGAGCTGGGCCACCGGCCGCAACGCAGCGCCGCGGGTGTACACCCGAGTGAGCGCAACCAGCTTCGCCGGCGGTTGTTGGCGGGAACGACCCACCGGCATCCGCAGCTCGTCGCGGCTGTCGCCGCCTACCGGCAGCTTCAGGTGCCACCCCGGATCTGATCCACCCACCCGGCGCCGCAGCGTGATCCCCGCACGTACCAGGCGCAGGTCAGCGGTGTCGAAGTACACTGCCTCCAACTTCTGCTCCTGGGCGCCGGAACCGGTGTCCAGTCCGAGCAACTTGGCCGGGTCCGCCAGCTCCACCGCATCGGTCGCTTCGTATTTACGCTCAGTTTCCCGCACCGTCACCACGCCGTCAGATTTGGCCATCACTTAGACATACCCCGAATGACCCCGTCACCGCATCCATTAAGGAGAAGTCTCGCCCCCTTTGGTACCGCGCGCTGCTCCACCTGAGCGTCAGCCCAGGGGGCCGGTAGGGACGCTAGTACCTCGCCCTCGGCGTCGCGCGTGAATCCACGGCCGCCGCGGTCTACAGCCAGCCGCGGCGCTTGAACATGGCCCAGAGCACCAACCCGGTGAGGATCATCAACAGCACGGCGAGCGGGTAGCCGTAAACCCACGTCAGCTCGGGCATGTGCGCGAAGTTCATGCCGTACACGGTGCCCACCAGGGTCGGCGCGAATAGCACCGCCGCCCACGACGAGATCCGCTTGACCTGCTCGCTCTGCTGGAAAGTGGCCTCGGTCAGGCGGGTGATCTCCTCGTTCTGCCGTTGTGCGATCTGCGTCGCATTCGCCGTGAGCATGTTGTTCAACAACTGGCGAAAAGAATCAGTTCGCTCGATCACCCGCACTGCGTGGTCCCGGACGTCACGGAATCCGCGGCGCAGCTCGAGGTGCTCGCCATTATGCTTGCGGAGTTCACTGCGGATCACGTCGAGAATTTCGCGCAGCGGTTCGACTGCGCGCTGGAACTCGATCACCTCGCGAGTCAGCTGATAGATCCGCCGGGACACCTCCGGGTCGCCAGTGAAAACCTGCGTCTCGATTTCATCGATGTCGTTCTGCAGCCCGTCCAGCACGGGGAAGTAGTCGTCGACGACCTTGTCCATGGCCGCATAGAGCACTGCGTCCGGACCCGGCCGGAGCAGGTCCGGATGCTCCTCCATGCGTTGGCGAACCACGGCGAGGTCCGGCTCGTCGGCGTGGCGTACGGTGATCACGAACTCCGGTCCGAGGAACAGGTGCAGCTCACCGAGCTCGACCACCTCCACCGGGTCGACGTAGCGCGCCGGGCGGAGCACCACGAACCGGGTGTCACCGTAACGTTCGAGTTTGGGGCGCTGGTGGGCGTCGACTGCGTCCTCAACGGCAAGCTGGTGCAGGTTGAACTCCTTGGCGACCGCGGCGATCTCTTCGGCGGTCGGACGCAGCATCCCGATCCAGCAAAAGCTCGCACCGTCGCCCGAGCAGGATCTGAGCGATTCGACGGTGTGGCCGAGGGTGTCGGGCGCCGCGGCACGCCGGCCGTCCACGTACACCGCGTTGTCAACCACTGCCACGTCGACCTCCTCGTGTGGAGCAGGATAAGCGAGTCCGTGAACTCGACAGAGCCGACATTCCCGCCGCTCACACGTCGGTCCGGTCGAGTTCACGGACTCCGCAAGCGCAGTTCCGCCAGGGCCGCGCGTCACCCGCTAAGATTTCGTTGAAGTCAGTGGTGTGCCGGGAAGCCTGGTCGGCGATCTTGGAGCCGACCGCCTTGGAGGACCGGATGGGCACGCCACTGGGGTCACGCGCGCAGCGCCTGTTCGGGCGGGGGTCTTGGCGTGAGGTCCGGCGGATCGGTGATGTCCTGCGCACGGAGACCGTGGGCGGCGTCCTCCTGGTCAGCGCTGCCGTCGTCGCTCTGGCGTGGGCGAATTCGCCTTGGGGTGAGGCCTACTCCACCCTCGGTGGGCTGCGGGTCGGCCCAACCGCGGTGCACCTGGATTTGACCTTGGCGCAGTGGGCAGCCGACGGCCTGCTCGCGATCTTCTTCTTCGTCGCTGGGCTGGAACTCAAACGCGAGTTCGTTGCCGGGGACCTACGCGATCCCCGCCGCGCCGCGTTACCGGTCGTGGCGGCGGTCGGTGGCATGATCCTGCCCGCACTGCTCTATGTCGCCGTCACCGCTGGAGCGGGCGCCGATGCGCTACGCGGCTGGGCCATCCCGACCGCCACGGACATCGCGTTCGCCCTCGCGGTACTGGCCGTGATCGGTACGCATCTACCGGCGGCGCTGCGGACGTTCCTGCTCACCCTGGCAGTGGTCGACGACCTGCTCGCGATCGTCATCATCGCGATCTTTTACACCAGCTCGCTGGATCTGGTCCCTGGCGCGCTCGCGCTGGTGCCGCTCGGATTGTTCGCGGTACTGGTGCAGTGCCGAGTCCGCTCGTGGTGGCTGCTGCTGCCGCTCGCAGTCACCACCTGGGTGCTGGTCCACGAGTCCGGCGTGCACGCCACCGTTGCCGGAGTGCTGCTTGGCCTCACCGTCCCGGTGATCCGCCGCGCCGAGGGCCCCGGACCGGGGCTGGCCGAGCATTTCGAGCACCGCTGGCGCCCGCTCTCGGCCGGGATCGCGGTGCCGGTCTTCGCGTTCTTCGCCGCCGGCGTCTCTGTCGCCGGAACCGGTGGGTTGTCTGCGGCGCTCGGTGACCCGATCACCCTTGGCGTCATCGCCGGGCTGGTCGCCGGCAAGGTCCTCGGTGTGTTGGTCGCGACGTGGTTGGTTCAGCGGTTCACCCATGCCGAACTTGCCGAGGGACTGAGCTGGTGGGACGTCCTCGGTGTGGGCCTGCTCGCCGGGATCGGATTCACCGTCTCCCTGCTCATCGGCGAACTCGCGTTCGGCGCCAACACTGAACGCGACGATCACGTCAAGATTGGCGTCCTGCTCGGCTCCCTGCTCGCCGCCCTGCTGGCCACCATCGTCTTGCGCATCCGCAATCACCATTACCGCAGCTTGTGCGCCGAGGAGGAGCGCGACACCGACGCCGACGGCGTACCCGACATCTACCAGACCTCGCCCAGGACCGACTGACCGCATCCGGTAGGAGATGAGCGGCGCGTCCAAGGCTTTGGGACTGCGGCCGGCCCCTAGGATGCCTACGGACCTAGGGAGGGACGGTCATGGTGAGAGCCCCTGCGGGCAAGGTCACGGCCCTGAACTTGGCCGTGATCAGCGCGGGTTTGTTGGCGTACATCTCAAGCTTCTTACCCTGGTACCGCACCAGCGTCTCGATCTTGGGTATCGAGCGCTCGGCCAGCGTGAATGCCTGGAATGCGGGCTTCGGTGCCTGGTTTTCCGTGCTCCTGATGGTCGCGGCAGGCGGCTGGGTGCTGGTGAGCACGTTGGGCCGACTGAGGTTGCCTGTTTCGGGACCGCTGATCGCACTGAGCCTGTCCGTGCTCGCGTTCGTCACGATGGTGCTGCGCTGGGCGACATTCCCGGACGCCACCAACGGGTTGGATGAGGGGAGCTTCGACCTGGGCAGTGCCGCCCTCACGGCATCCAGCGGGCCGGGATCCGGGCTCTACCTCGCGCTCATCGCGGCGGTGGTGGCGATGGTGGCTGCGTTGCTGACCTTCCGCACCGCAGGCGCGACGTTTGACTAGCTGACGCTGACACCGACCGGTAAACGGGCGGGTGCCTCGATCGCGGCAACCACGTCCGGTGCCGGACCGTCGACGGCATATGTCCAAGATCTAGCTCGGCGGCCCGCGCGGCGGGGGCAGGGTGGTCGAACACAGCCTGGGGCGGGT
>JALZCN010000446.1 GCA_030863045.1 Actinomycetota bacterium
GGTCCGGGGTTCGATTCCCCGCGGCGGCTCCACCCTTGACCAGCGGTATGCCACAAGCGGAGCCGTTGAGCAGGTGCGGATCATGCTCGTGTGGTCGCAATACGGTCGTAGCATGCGCCAGACGCTCGTTGGCGAGCTCTGTGGCAGCGGCGTCCAGAACGGCCCCAGGGAATCCGCAGCTGCTAGCGCCGCTTCCTTTCTCTCAGAGCGCGTGCAGCAGGCTGAGGTGATGGACCGGGAGTTGCGGGCCGGCTGCGTCACCATGCTCTGCGGGTGCAGGACATCCGGCACCCGTGACAACCGTCAGAAGTTGGAGGAGCGAGTGTGATGTCTAATGATCAGTACTATCGAAACGCCGCCCAGCTCGCGGTGACCGCCGTCCTCGCCGACACCGATCGCGAGTCGGCTCGCGCCGATGTGCGCGCCGTGATCGAGCGGGTTGCTACCGAACGTGACCGGGATGGGTTGGTGGCGCTGGCTGTTCTGCTCGCTGAGGACCTCGCCGACATGTTCGACGCGCTGGGGGATGCTCAAGGTGTCACCGCTAAGGAAGCGGCCGAGACATGGTTCGCGGGGGCATGACATGGACGGCCCGGATAACCGCCACGTCGCGGAGTAGCGCCCAAACGTCCCGAACTGGTTCGTCCACGCCGCACTGCGTACAGCCGGGCACCCGTCTAGGACACCGCCACTTGGCCGCAGCACCGCAAGCTCGTGGGTGGCCGATTGAATGTAGGCGGCCGTGCCGGCACCGGTCGGGGGTTCAGCGTCAGCACGGCCACTGGACTAAACGTCTCATGATGCAGACAGGAGACGCGGCTGTAATCAGTCGTCCCATGCTCCCGACCTGTGTCGTCCGGCGGGGGTGCCCTCGTCCGTCGGCTCGTGTCCTCCTGACGGGTTATCCCAGGCAAGGGCACCCAGCGCCGGTGGTTAGGACGCCGCCCCGGGCACGATGCCGTTGGCGGGGGCACCGATGTTGAGCTGTTGCAGCGGGGCTGGGATCCCGCGCGCGATGTCACCGAGCAGTCCAGCACCGTCGTCCTGGGCGACGAACAGGGACGACATGACGGCACGTGCGGGGAGCAGCTCAGCACGCTGCTCGGTGATGTTGGCAAGACTTAGTACGTCAGACATTGAATTCCCCCAGTGTTGGGCCCGTATGGGCCAGGTGCAGAACCACGATGGCACGGGGATGGTCACACGACACATCTATCACTACCTAATCCCACTACCTAAACGGCGCATTCCCTACCTAGCGCAAGCAGTTTTGTCGTACAGGAACAGATTGCACAGGGACACCTCCGCTTGGCCGGAGGTGCCTCGCTCACTAGGGAATTGACAGAGGCGTACGCTACCCTGACGGATCCGGGGGTGGTCGGGAATGTCGCTGACGTCGCAGCTTCGCGCTGGTGCACGCGGTGATTGTTGCCGTGCATACTGACGCGGCCGGACTCGGCGACCAGGTGCAAGCCGCTGCTGTCCCCGCCACCTACCAAGTCCAAATTAACGGGACGTGGCGCGACGCGCTGCTCGTGGGCGAGGTTGCCAGTCGCCTATTCGGCGACGACAGCGAAGACATGTGCCAACGGTGCGCACTCTTATGCCGGCGCGAGCCCAAACCTGGCTGTATAGCGGCTCGGAGGCTTAGCGCGGTGGCCGTTGACCACGGCACGCAGGGTCTGAATGAGGAAGTTCGGGTCGTCGCGGTTGATGTGGTGGCCGGCGTGATACCCCCACTGTCTTAGCCTGATCGTGAATGGCTCCGCCGCTTGGCCCCTGATCCGCTATCCAACGGGAGCGGCCCGGGAGGGGACAAATGTGGGTCACCCCTTGCCACAAACGGAAACCGGTGATGGTTTCAACGTGGATCTCGCACGCGCGACGCTGATTTATATGTACGTCTTGCAGTGAGATCTACACAAATACCGAGCTGGAGTGGGCACCGCCACTCACTTAGGGCGCGTCGTCAGCGCCGCGTCCCTGCCGACCTGCGATCGGTGCCGAGGGCAGCTCGTCGCCAACGGTCAGGCGCCCGAATCGGATCTCGGCACGGTAGTGCGGTCTGACCGCTGATCCATGAACGGTGGCGGGGTCACATCGGCGTTGCCTGACTGGCGCCGCGTGCGGACTGCCGGGGTCGCTGGGTAGACCGCCTGCTCCAGCAGTGCGGCCTGTCAGCCCACGGCGCGGTCGAGGTTGAACGCGGCGCTGATCAGCGCGAGGTGGGTGAAGGCTTGGGGGAAGTTGCCCTGCTGTTCGCCGGTGCGGCTGATCTCCTCGGCGTACAGACCCAGGTGGTTGGCATAGGTCAGCATCTTTTCGAAGGCTAGCCGGGCTTCTTCCAGGCGCCCGGCGCGGGTGAGTGCTTCGACGTACCAAAACGAGCACAGCGAGAAGGTGCCCTCTTCTCCGCGCAGGCCGTCCGGGCTGGCCTGGGGGTCGTAGCGGTAGACCAGCGAATCGGATACCAGTTCCGCGGTGAGCGTGTCCAAGGTGGCCAGCCACTTGGGGTCGGTGGGGGAAATGAATTTGGCCAGGGGCATCATCAGGACCGCGGCGTCGAGCACGTCGTCGTCCTCGTGTTGGACGAAGGCCTGCCGCGTGGTGGACCAGCCGCGCTGCATGATTCGCCGGTAGATCGCATCACGGGCCCGTCCCCAGCGCGCAAGATCGGCGGGTAGACCGCGGCGGCGGGCGATTCGCATGGCCCGTTCGATGGCTACCCAGCACATCAGCTGGGAGTACAGGAAGTTCTTGCGCCCGCCGCGGGTTTCCCAGATGCCTTCGTCGGGCTGATCCCAGTGGTCGCAGACCCAGTCCACCAAGGCGCAGACTTCGTCCCAGAGGTCGCTGGAGATGGGCTGTCCCCACTTGTCGTAGAGGTAAATCGAGTCGATGAGCGCTCCATAGATGTCGAGTTGGAGCTGGTTGACCGCGGCATTGCCGACTCGTACCGGGGCCGAGCCCTGGTATCCCGCCAGATGCTCGAGTGTGCGCTCGGGCAGTTGGGTGCTTCCGTCGATGCCGTACATGATCTGCAGTGGGCCCGAGGGGCCATCGTCGCGCAGGCACAGGGTGGTCAGGAAGTTCATGAAGGCTTCGGCCTCGCCGGTGAAACCAAGCCTCAGCAGCGCGTAGATGCAGAAAGCGGCGTCGCGGAGCCAGACGTAGCGGTAGTCCCAGTTGCGCTCGCCGCCGAGCTTTTCGGGCAGGCTGGTGGTCGGAGCGGCCACGATCGCGCCGGTCGGTGCGTAGGTGAGCAGCTTGAGGGTCAGCGCGGAGCGGTGCACCATCTCGCGCCACCGGCCGCGGTAGCGGGAGGCGGACAGCCAGTGCCGCCAAAACGCCACCGTGGCGATGAACTCCTCCTCCGCTTCAGCGTGCGGGCACCCGCGCGGTGCCACGTCGTCGTCCACGCGGTCCAGGGCGAACACCGCGGACTCGCCCTCGCCGAGTTTGAACTTCGCCCCCGCGTCCCGGCCCTCGCACTCGATCGGCACCGTGGCGGTCAGCGCAAGCGAAAGGTCCGAAGACTCGAACA
>JALZCN010000464.1 GCA_030863045.1 Actinomycetota bacterium
GCACCGGCCACGCCGGTCGACAGGCCACGCGCAGCCGACTCGGGTGAGCCGGTGGGGCCGAATCCCCTCACGGCTCGGTGAGCGCCCACTCCAGCTGAACCCAGCCCTTGCGGGGCTGCGGAGCCTCGCACAGGACGTCCTGCTCGCGTCCCGTCGCGGCTCGGGACCCCACCCACCGGACCGGCGAACACCGAAGCGCCCGACGCCACACCGGCCGATGCTGAGGGCACGGTCGCGGCCGGACGTGCTCCGGGGTGCTCCAGACCACCGACTGCCGTGTCACTCTGCGGCGTGGTCGGTGCCGGAGGGGCAATCGTTGGTGCTGCTCCGGCAACCCCGGCCAGCGTCGTGGGCGATCCCGGCGCGGCAGCACTGCCTGGCAGGCCACTGCCTCCGGGTGCCCCGGCACCGGGGAAGCCGCCGACTGCCGATCGGTCCCCGGTAGGGATGGCGAGAATGGGCTCTCCGGCCGGTGGCGCCGCGAATTGGGTCAAGTTCACCAGTCGCGTATTCGTGCCGTCCTGATAAGACGCCATCGCGGCGCGCGCCTGCAGCTCTTGCTGCTGGTTGAAGGCCTCATCAATTTCCTGGTCGGAGGTCGTGAACGAGTCGATGACCGGGATGTCCTTCCAGCCCCAACCTCGCGGCTCCGGCGGAACCTGGGGGATGTTGCCCTTGGCGGTGGTGAAGGCGTTGATCTGCTCGTCGATCCTGTTGCCGGTCTCGATCGCCAGCCTCATGGCCTCGTCCACCCAGGCGCCCAGTGGGGTCATCGCCCCGATCGCCGCATCCGCCGCCGCACCCTGCTGAGAGGTGTGCACTCCGGTGATCGCAGCGTCGACGTAGTGCCGGACGCTGCTCAACCGGTCGGCTAGCTGGCGCCAACCCAGCATCGCGTCACCCTGGCTGGACGGCCCATAGCCGTCGTACATCTGGTGCCGGATCGTCTTGTGCGCGTAGCTCCAGTAATTCACGCAGGTGCTCATCGGTTCCCCCTCAACCCAATGGCGGTAAGTTTCCCACCGCCACCTCCGCCGCCGCCCGCGCCGCCCCACACGGATCCTCGTAAGGCTCGCGCAGGTCGGTGAATCTCACGTCAAGCCCCTGCCGGTCGGCCAATCCCACCGTCAATTCGCAGGTGCCCATCGCCCCTACCTGGTACGCCACCGCAGGCGTCCCACCTATCTGCAGTGGTTCAAAGACCGGCAGCGCGGCCTGGTGCGCGTAGGTGCGCTCCAACACGTCCCAATCCGGGTAAGTCGAAACAACCAGCTCCCCATTCCGGCTGCTGTCGATCCACGCACAGGTCTTGTGCCCAGACGGCAAGTTATTGGTGCGATGCGGCGGGAGGTCGAATCCGAAGCCCTTGAGCTGCTCGGTGGTGAAGAGCTCGCACGGCCGGTCCCCGTAGGCTCGGATATCCCGAGGGTGCTCCACGGGCGGCGAGAGCTGCTGGCGCTCTTTTGGCGCGGCGGATGAGGCAGGCGAACCACCCCCTCCAGAGCACCCAGCGAGCAGTGCCATCGCAGCTGCCAGCGTCCAGATCGGGCTGGAGGTCCGCCGTATCACTGCTGTGCCCCGAAATTCAGCTCTCTGGCCTTCGGGATGCTGAATTCGTCGGCCTGCCGGTGGGTCTGGACGCTGGCTTCCAGCTTGTTCGCATCGTCGTCGAATCGTTGCGCCGCACCGAGCAGCGCCAGTCGCAGCGAACCCTGCTCACCGACAGCAGCATCGGCCATGATCCGCACCGCTTCCGCACTCACCGCATCGAGGCCGGGTGGCGTGATGCGAGCAAGGCTCCATGCGTTGTCCGCCTCGGCCCGTAGTGCATCCGCCGCGGCGCGTAGGTCGGCTATGGCTTGGGGTGCGCGGTCCAGGTCGACCGAAAAACCGCCACTGCCGGTCGTCGACGGACCGGACGATCCCTCAGCTAGTGATGGGGCTTGTGCACCCGGCATTCCCGGGAGTGGTCCCGGTAGCGACTCGTCCTGGCCACTCATGCCAAATGCCTCTCATCACGGTCTGGACAGGGAGGGTGGCAGCATGCCACAACATGGTCCGTCATTCGGAGGCGACTACTACAGGGCAGGGGCGCGGCTCAACGCAGTGCGCAGGGTGTCCAGGACGTCGTCGGCGGTGCCGTCAGCGGTGAATCCGGCAGCCAGGCGGTGGCCGCCACCGCCGAGTTCGGCCGCCGCAGCCGAGACGTCGAGGCGCTGCTTGGCCCGCAGTGACACCGACCACCGATCCGGACCGGTCTCCTTGAGCACTGCGGCGACCTCGGCCTCGGAGACGGTCCGTACGAGATCCACCACGCTCTCGACATCCTCGCTGCGCAGTCCGGCTACGTCAGCCAGCCGGACCGTGGTGTGCACCAGCCCGAGACCCTGCGCCGAGGCGGGCTCGAATCGGGCTCGAGCAAGCACGGCGCCCAGCATCGCCAACCAACCGAACGGGTGGGTGTCCAGCAGCTCGCGGGTGCTGGCCTCGGGATCGACTCCCGCTGCCAGCAGCCTCGCGGCGATCGCATGGGTAGCTGGGTCCGCTCGGCGAAAGCAGCTGGTGTCGGTCACCAGCCCGGCGTAGAGGCAGCGGGCTATCGGCTCGTCCAGCGGCACGCCGAGTGCGTCGAGCAGCCGAAGTACCAGCACCGCGGTCGCCTCGGCGCGGGTGTCCACCACGTGATGGGTACCGAATCGATCGTTGGTGGCGTGGTGGTCGATCACCAGCACGGCGCGTGCCGTGGCCACCCGGTCGGCGAGACAGCCCAGCCGCCCACGGCTCGCAGTGTCCAGCGCCACCAGCAGCTCCGGATGGGTAGGTACCTGGTCTGGCGGCACGATGAGATCAGCGACGTCCAGCCAACGCAGCGACTCCGGGGTCTCCGCTGGCTCGCCGAAGGTCACCCGCACTGTCGCACCGCGCTGCCGCAATGCCAGACCCAGAGCCAGCGCACTGCCCAGCGCATCGGCATCCGGTTGCACATGCGCGACCAGCGTGACGTCCCGCGCCCCGGCGATGAGCGCTGTAGCGGCCTCCAGCTCGTGAGCGGCATTGGGTGCCATAGCACCGTCACCCACTCACGACTCCACTTCGCGGGCCGGACGGTACGGGTCGGGATCACCGGCGGGCGATGCGTCCGCGGCCATACGGGCAACCTCGGCGTCGGCGTCGTGCGCCTGGGCCAACAGTTCTTCGATCCGGCGCGCGCCGTCCGGGATGTTGTCGCATCGGAAGGTCAGGGTGGGGGTGAAGCGGACACCGGTGCCGCGGCCGACCAGCGTACGCAACACCCCGGTGGCGCTGGCCAGCGCAGCAGCTGCACCAGCGGTGTCCGGAGGGGTGTCGACGGTTTCTCCGAGCACCGTGTAGTACACCGTCGCATCCCGAAGGTCGCCGGTGACCTTCGCGTCGGTGATCGTCACCATCGTCAGCCGGGGGTCTTTGACCTCATGCTCCAGGCCCGACGCGACGATCTGGGCGATCCGTTTGGCCAGCCGGCGGGCCCGTGGGGGGTCGGCCATTGCAGCGTTCTCCTCAGAATCTCGGGGACTAGTCGTCGCTGGGACCCAGCATTCGATGCCGGGCGCCCAGCAGTTCCAGTTCGGGTCGTCCGGCTACCAACCGCTCGCAGGCGTCAAGCACCTCGCGCACATGGCCACCGTCTGCGGCGACGGCGGCCACTCCGATCAGTGACCGGCGATGCACGTCCACGTGCCCGGCCTCAGCCGCCGCGACGTCGAAGCGCCGCCGAAGTTCCGCGATCACCGGTCGGACGAGTGATCGCTTCTGCTTCAAGGAATGAACGTCACCGAACAAGACGTCCAGCTCCAAGGCACCGACGTACACCACTCACCACCGGGTTGGTAGCTGTTGACGACGACCATCTCTGAGGGTTGCTGGCCTTCAAGAGCCACCAACCCCCAGGGGCGGTCAGGTACGGGGCTTCTCTCGCAGCTCGTAGGTCTCGATCTCGTCGCCCACTCGGAGATCTTGGTAGGACGAGAGCGTGAGGCCGCATTCAAAGCCCTCACGGATCGAGGACGCGTCCTCCTTGAACCGGCGCAGTGACGACACCGTGAGATCCTCCCGGACGACCACGTTGTCCCGCAGTAGCCGCGCCTTGGCGTTGCGCCTGATCTCCCCGGAGGTGACCATGCACCCGGCGATGGTGCCGACTTTGGAGGACCGAAACACCTCCCGGACCTCGGCTCGGCCCAGTGCGACCTCCTCGTACACCGGCTTCAGCATGCCCTTGAGGGCCTGCTCGATCTCTTCTATCGCCTGGTAGATCACCGAGTAGTAACGGATCTCCACGCCCTCGCGGTTGGCCAGTGCGGTGGCCTTACCGTCGGCCCGGACGTTGAACCCGAGCACGATGGTGTTGTCCGCGATGGCGAGGTTGATATCGCTCTCGGTGATGCCACCAACGCCACGGGAGATCACCCGTAGCTCTACCTCGTCGCCGACGTCGATCTTCAGCAGTGCATCCTCCAGCGCTTCCACGGTGCCAGAGTTGTCACCCTTGAGGATCAGGTTCAGCTCGCTGGTCTCCTTGAGCGCCTGGTCCAGGTCCTCCAAGCTGACCCGGCGGCGGCGCGTCGCAAGATCGGCATTGCGCTCTCGGGTGCGCCTGCGGTCGGCGATCTGCCGGGCGATGCGATCCTCGTCTACCACGAGGAAGTTGTCACCCGCACCCGGTACCGAGGTGAACCCGTGGACCTGCACCGGTCGGGAAGGCAGCGCCTCGATGACGTCATCGCCATGCTCGTCGACCATCCGGCGAACCCGGCCATAGGCGTCGCCGGCAACGACTGAGTCGCCAACCCGCAGCGTGCCCCGCTGCACCAGCACGGTGGCCACTGGCCCGCGGCCGCGATCCAGGTGCGCCTCGATTGCTACCCCTTGGGCCTCCATCTCGGGGTTGGCCCGCAGGTCTAGCGACGCGTCCGCGGTGAGCAGGATCGCCTCGAGCAGCGAGTCGATGTTGGTGCCCTCCTTGGCGGAGATATCGACGAACATGGTGTCGCCGCCGTACTCCTCCGGCACCAGCCCGTACTCGGTGAGCTGGCCGCGGATCCGGGTCGGGTCGGCACCAGGCTTGTCGATCTTGTTCACCGCGACCACGACCGGCACAGCAGCCGCCTTCGCGTGATTGATCGCCTCCACCGTCTGCGGCATGACACCGTCGTCGGCGGCAACCACCAGAACCGCGATGTCGGTCGACTTCGCACCCCGCGCCCGCATGGCGGTGAACGCCTCGTGGCCCGGGGTGTCGATGAACGTAATCAACCGCTCCGCGCCCTCCAGTTCGGTAGCGACCTGGTAGGCCCCGATGTGCTGGGTGATCCCACCGGCCTCCCCGCCCATCACGTTTTCCTGGCGGATCGTGTCCAGCAGGCGGGTCTTGCCGTGGTCGACGTGGCCCATGACGGTGACCACCGGCGGCCGGAAGGCAAGGTCGGCCTCATCGCCGGAATCCTCGCCATAGGACAGGTCGAAGGACTCCAGCAGTTCACGGTCCTCGTCCTCGGGGCTCACAACCTGGATCCGGTAGTTCATCTCCTGCCCGAGCAACTCCAGGACGTCGTCAGAGACCGACTGGGTTGCCGTCACCATCTCGCCCAAGTGGAACAGCGCCTGAACCAGGGCGGCCGGGTTAGCGTCGATCTTCTCGGCGAAGTCGGTGAGCGAGGAGCCGCGA
>JALZCN010000479.1 GCA_030863045.1 Actinomycetota bacterium
CCCCAGTAGTGTATCGAACATATGTTCGCACACTAGTGGGTGGCGCTGACAACCCCTGGACCGGACGAGGATCCCCGAGCAAGTTCCCTCGTAACCCACATCCGCGGTGGTGTAGTCGATCAACTCGTCCGCACCAGTTTGGCGAGAGACTGAGGCTGAGCAGCATGGTCACCAGCAACTCTTCGCGGGACGGCAGGACAGCGACCCGGCAACCGCCCGGTCGGCCCAAGTAAGCACGACCGACGACCCGGCGCGCATGCAACCTTTCCCGCGCACCTAGAACGGTGGTGCTTCGTCGGGGTCGATCGGCTGGCGTGGTAGTGGTTTGGGGGGTGGCGGGCGTTGCAAATCGGTAGTCCTTCGACGGTAGCCAGTGGTGCGCAGGCGGGGTATGTCGGGCCGGGCTGGGGGTCGGGGAGGTCTTGAGTAATCGGTGGCGGCTGGGTGTGGTACCGCCGCCCGAGGGGGCTGAGCCAGATGAAATGGCCGGCTTGGGGTTGCGACAATTGCCAGCCACCGACGTGCTTTAGACGGTGATCATGCCGGCACGCCGTCCCTGGTTGACGTCGGCGGTGGCACCGTTGTGGGCGTGGTCGATGGTGTGGTCCAGGTCGGCGTGGCGAGCCAGGCACCGGCATCGGTGAAGGTGCAGGATCGATCGCGTAGCTGGATATGTCGGCGAAGCGCCGCGCCAGCGAACCGCGCATGTGGGTCTTGCAGGACCGGGGTGCGGTGCAGATTCTGGTGGACGATGTCGCGACGACGCCGGACCACTGGCCGCAGCCAGCCGGGTCGCCGGCGAGCTCGGTGAGCAGGCTTACAGGAACATGCAGCTCAACCTGAATCAGAGACTGACGACGGACGCTGCGGAGCGACGAGCTGCCCTCCAGCCGGTCACCCTCAGAGTTTCACCAGGGGAACCCCGCCGATGAGCATCAGACGGACCGTCCCAGACGAGCCGAAGTCGATGGTGGCGGTGGCACGAGGACCGCTGCCGTCGGTGGCCACTACGGTGCCCAGACCGTACTTGTCGTGGTTGACCCGGTCACCGACATCCAGCGACAGCGCCGGGGTGTTCTGCCACCCACGGAACGGGGTCGAGCGCAGCCCGCGGGCCGCCACCCCGGCCTGCGCGGAATCCCCGCCGGTGACGTCCGCACCGCGGCCACCGAAGACGGTCCGGCCGACCGGGCTGGCCCGCTCAGGTTCCTCGCGCCGCCAGTGGAGTAGAGATTCGGGCACGTCGGTCAGGAAGCGCGACGCCGGATTGCTCATCGGCTGTCCCCACGCCGACCGGGTGATCGCACGGGACACATACAGCCGGTGCTGGGCTCTGGTCAGCCCGACGTAAGCGAGGCGGCGCTCCTCAGCGAGCTCGGTCGGGTCACCCAGCGCGCGCAGGTGCGGGAACAGCCCGTCCTCCCAGCCGGTGAGGAACACCACCGGGAACTCCAGACCCTTGGCAGTGTGCAAGGTCATCAAGGTCACTACACCACCGAATGAGCCATCGTCGTCCGGGATCTGGTCGGCATCAGCGACAAGCGCCACCCGCTCCAGGAACGCCGCCAGCGAACCGGGCTCGGCGCCACCGTCCTCAACTGGGACGACCGGCCCGCCCTCAACAGCGAACTCCCGCGCCACGGTCACCAGCTCGGCGAGGTTGTCCAGCCGGGAGCCGTCCTGTGGATCCTCCGACGCGTCCAGCTCCGCCCGGTATCCGGTGCGCTCAAGTACCGCATCGAGGACCTCGGCGACCCCGTCGCCCGCCGTCACCTTCGCCTGCAGTTCGTCCATCAGCACCACAAACGCCGTGATCGCATTGCGGGATCTCGGGTTGAGCAGCGGGATCTCCTGGCCGGCCGCGGCGGCCCGCAGCGCCGCCGCGAAGGAGATCTGCTCCCGCTCGGCGTAGGTGGCCACCACGGCCTCCGCGCGGTCCCCGATCCCCCGACGTGGTGTGTTGAGGATCCGGCGCAGCGACACGGTGTCCTCAGGGTTTTCCAGCACCCGCAGGTAAGCCAGCGCGTCGCGGACCTCGCGGCGCTCGTAGAAGCGCACCCCGCCGACGACCTTGTAGGGCAACCCCAGCCGGATGAATACCTCCTCGAAGACGCGGGAGGAGTTGTTGGTCCGGTAGAACACCGCCACATCTGCGAACCTTGCCTCGCCGATGTCGACGAGCCGATCGATCTCCGAGGCAACGAACGCGGCCTCGTCGTGCTCGTTGTCAGCGACGTACCCGACGATCGGCTCGCCGTCCCCGGCGGCCGACCACAGCCGCTTGTCCCGGCGGCCGGGGTTACGGGTGATCACCGCGTTAGCTGCGGACAGGATTGTTTGGGTGGAACGGTAATTCTGCTCCAATAAGATCGTTCGAGCGTTGGGGAAGTCCCGCTCGAACTCCTCGATGTTGCGAATGGTGGCACCCCGGAAGGCGTAGATGGACTGGTCGGCGTCGCCCACCACGCACAGCTCGGCGGGCTCGACCTCGCTGGTGGCCGGCCGGACCAGCTCGCGGACCAACATGTACTGCGCGTGGTTGGTGTCCTGGTACTCATCGACCAGCACGTGGCGGAACCGGCGCCGGTAGTGCTCGGCCACCTCGGGAAACGCCTGCAACAGGTTGACGGTCAACATGATCAGATCGTCGAAGTCGGCGGCGTTGGCCTCGAGCAACCGCCGTTGGTACGCGG
>JALZCN010000495.1 GCA_030863045.1 Actinomycetota bacterium
GTCTCCCCCATGAGCGGCGCCCGCTCGGCCACCCGTCCGTCGCAGGCCACGAAGCGGCGAGCCAGGCCGGTGCCCTCGGTGAGGTAGTAGTCATCGGCCCGGCCGCGGTCGGCCTCCAGATACGCCCGGGCGGCCGCCGCCGACCCGGCGTACACCTTCATTCCACCGCGCATTTCCAACGCCACCCAACAATGACCAACAGTCACCCCTAGAAAGGGCGATGGGCCCCGTAAAGCGGGGCCCGGACTACCTCTATTGGTAGCATGCGTGCCGTTCTTGAGTAAATACTTGGACAATGACGGTAAGTGCTGGTGGCTATTAGAAGCTCAGCTCGATGCTGGCCGACATGCTGAAGAAGAGGGATATCGGTTCTCGACTGCTGGTCATCCGGACGTCGTTGCGCCTCTAGCGAGGGCGGCCGTGCCGGAACGGCGCAGGCGGTCATCCGCTTCCACCTCGCGCCCGGCATCAGGGCGAGCCGCGCGCAGGGCGGCCGGGTTGTGATGCTGGTGCTGCCCAACAAGGAGGCCTGGCAGTTCTCCGCGGCCCCGGCCGAGGCGCAGCTCGAGGACAGCGTGTTCCTCGCCACCGCCGACGGCATGCGGCGCACCGAACAGATCGTGCTGACGATCCGCCCCGGCGAGACGCCCGTGGTGCGCTGGCGCTTCGAGCGCCTGGCGCGCAGCTACGATCCGGGCGAGCCTCAGGATCTCGGGCCGGAGCTGATCTGAAGCGACCGGTGAATCCGGCAGCTGCGCTCCGACAGGATCATTTTGGAACAGGCGGAATAATCGTTACAATCCCTCGGGTTGGAGGATGCCGACATGGCTGACAGCGACCGCCGGATCCATTGGGAGAGTGTCTACGCGACCAAGGGCGAGAAGGAGGTCAGTTGGTTCGAAGAGATCCCCGAGGTGTCACTGTCCTTGCTGCGGGAGGCGGGGCTGAACCCGAGCCTTGCCGTGATCGATATCGGAGGGGGTGCTTCGCGTCTGGTCGATGCTCTGGTGGCCTCGGATCAGGCTCATGTGACGGTGCTCGATCTCTCAGCCAATGGGCTATCCGTCGCCAGGGCCCGGTTGGCCGACGCCGATCGTGTGAAGTGGGTGGTCTCGGATGTGACCACCTGGGTGCCCGACCGCCAATACGACCTCTGGCACGACCGCGCCGCCTTCCATTTTCTGACCTCGTCGGAAGACCGGCACGCCTATAGTCGCTTGTTGTCGGCCGCTCTCAAACCCGGTGGCGCTGCGATCATCGGAACTTTCGCCCCGACGGGCCAGAAAAGTGCAGCGGCCTGCCTGTCGCCCGCCACGACGCTGAAAGCCTGCAGATTGCCCTTGGCGATCGTTTCAAACTTCTCTCGACACGCCGGCATGACCACACGACGCCGTGGGGATCGGTGCAGAAATTCCAATTCAGCACCTTCTCGAAGCAGAGCTAGAGTTGTTGCGTAGAATCACCTCCCTCGATGCGATTGGAGCGGAACATGTCCTCCAAGTTCCATGCGAAAAGCGCCGATTCCTACGAGCAGCTCATGGGCCGCTGGAGCCGAAGGCTGGCGCGGCCCTTTCTCGAATTCGCCGGGCTGGAGACGGGCGAGACGGTGCTCGACGTCGGCTGCGGCACGGGCAGCCTGACCTTCACCATGCCCGAGGTCGCCGAGATCGGCCGCATCGAGGGCATCGACTTTTCCGAGACCTATGTGGAGGCCGCGCGGCAGCGAAACACCGATTCCCGGATCAGTATTGCCCGCGGCGATGTCTGCGACCTGCCGTTCCCGGACGATTCCTTCGACAGGACCCTGGCCCTGCTCGTGCTCCATTTCGTCCCAGAATCGGAACAGGCTCTCAGCGAGATGACTCGCGTGACGAAGCCCGGCGGGGTCGTTGCCGCCGCCGTCTGGGACAGTTTCGGGGGTATGGCGGTCCAGCGCATGTTCTGGGACACCGCTGCGGTGCTGGACCCTGCCGCAGCGGCGATCCGCGGCGAGACCTACTTCAAGCCGCTGACGCGGCGCGGCGAGATGGGAGCGCTCTGGCGGAAAACCGGCCTCGACCGGGTTACGGAAAGCGCCCTGACGATCCAGATGGATTTTCAGGACTTCGAGGATTACTGGCGACCGATCGCCGACGGTGAAGGCCCGCTCGGAAAATACGTCACCGGCCTGGATAGCGACCGCCACGCCGCCTTCGAGCGAGCTCTGCGCGCCGCCTACGAGGCGGGCGAGCCCGACGGCCCGCGGTCCTTCGCCGCCACCGCCTGGGTCTGCCGCGGGATCGTGCCGCGCTGACGCCTTCGGCCCATGCAAGTGCGGCAGGTTCCCATCCTTAGCTAGCACCTGATTCGGGTGAAGGACATCCAAGCGGTCTCGATAGTTCCCGACCCCGAGTGCTTCGAGGTCAAGGCCCTGAAAGCCCGTTCGCTGTGGCCCCCGTCCGCTCCCGAGCTGAGCCTCGACGATGTGGTCAAGGCCGTCGATTCGGCGTCAGCGGCCACGGCCATGGTGTCGGTGTTCGACGAGTTCGACAGGCCGGCGGCGTGCTGGATCGGTGACGTGACCTCCCTCGACGACTCCAAGCTGCACTTGCTCGAGGTCAACACCCGCGGCGGCTGGGCGCGCAAGCCGCGCACGTTCGATACTGCCGATGTCACCCGCATCGACTTCGGCGGCGGATACGAGGAGGCCCTCAGCCTCGTCGCTGGTTCCCCGCCAGCCGAGTAGGACCCGACCCTGGAATCGTCATGATCAAGGTGACGTGAACGGCGGCACAAGCTCGCCCTGAAGCCGCCCTCAGGGGACAACGTTGCCGGGCGGGCAATGGGGCGGAGGCTTGATGCCGGGCCCGCCCGAACGTGTGAGGGTGCATAAACCACGGCTGGCCGCAGGGCTTCCGTCGGTGGCACCCTGTAGACACGTGCTTGTGGATGGACGTGTGGATGAAGGACGGAGGGGTGACCATGTCGATCGCAGAGAGCAGCGCGTCAGTCGAGGTCAGTGAACTCACCCCTCAGGAGGCCGCCGAAGCCTTCGATCGAGTCGCCCGCACCGCCTTAGGCCTGAGTGGGGAAGAGTTCCTCGCGGCCCTCGACGAGGGCAAGTACGACGACGTCGACCCCGATTCGCACCCCGGGCTGCTCGACGTGCTCATGGCGCTGCCCCTCGTACGCTGACGCCTCGTGCCGGGAGCATCGCCGTATCAAGCGGTCGCAGCGTTCCTGGCACCTCTCGAACGAGCGGTGGCCTGCCTCGGCACGGGCAAGATCGTCGTCTCACCCGGCGGTCGCGCGACCACGGACAAGACCCACGTCTGGAGCCTGAACGGCGGAGACGGCCTCGTGCTGCGCGGTGACGCGGCCGGCTGCCGGTTCCTGGCCTCCATGCACTACCGGATCATCGAGACCGATCCCGAGAAGTACGACGTCCAGGAGGGGCGTTGGCGGGTCACCACGTCGGCCTACCTGTACGAGTTCCGGATGCCGGACAACGCGAAGCTGTGGGCGATGCACTGGCACCCGGCCGGCAAGAGCCACGCCACGTTCCCGCACCTCCACCTCTATACCGTCCGGCCCGACGGGCACTTCCCCACGCCGCGGCAGACCCTCGAGTCAGCGGTGCACTGGTGCATCGAGATGGGCGCGGAGCCGCAGAACGCCCAGTG
>JALZCN010000515.1 GCA_030863045.1 Actinomycetota bacterium
CCCATAGATCAACTTACACAGACAACTTGACAAGCTCCCAGCCCGCGATGCGCATCGGAGGTCACCAGGCGCACACCGGTCAGGTCGCGGGCGGTGAGGTTGCGGAAGAAGGCGAGCCAGCCCGCGCCGTCCTCGGCCGAGGTGACCTGCAGCCCCAGAATCTCGCGGTGTCCGTCGCCGTTGACCCCGGTCGCCACCAGGCGTGCACGTTGACGACCCGGCCGCCCTCGCGCACCTTGAGTACCAAGGCGTCGGCCGCCAGGAATGTATAAGGGCCCTGGTCAAGCGGGCGGGTACGGAAGTCTGCGACCTGGGCGTCTAGCTCAGCAGCCATCGTTGAGACCTGCGACGTGGACAACCTCGTGATGCCCAGCGACTCGACGAGCTTTTCCATCCGCCATGTCGACACCCCCAGCAGATAGCAGGTCGCCACCACCGTGGTCAGCGCCCGCTCGGCCCGGCGCCGGCGCTCGAGCAGCCAGTCGGGGTAGTAGCTGCCCTCCCGCAGCTTGGGAATCGCCAACTCCACCGTGCCCGCGCGGGTGTCGAACTCCCGGTGTCGGTAACCGTTGCGCACGTTGGTGCGCTCCGGGCTGCACTGCCCGTACGGGGCGCCGCAGGCCGCGTCGACCTCCGCCGACATCACGGTGTTGATGAACGTGGCAGCATCGAGCGCAGCAGATCCGGTGACGCGGACGCCAGCTGTTCATGCAAAAACCGGGCAGGGTCAATACTCGACGGTGCGGTCATCGCGTAGATCTCCTTTGAAGCACTGTGAGAGGTCTTCAGAAGAATCACGCGGTGACCGCCCTCAAACGTCTACGCCACGCCCATCACCGGGCCTGCCGCACACCACTCTGCTGGACGCCACTCCACCCACCTACCCCGGCCGACAGTGGCCATCCATGGGTCGCAGGTGGTAGCGCCAAGAACTGCCGAAGGCAGGCGCGCAGCGCCGCGTAGCGTCCTTGGCCATCACGCCGAGACCCACACAATCCGCCACCTCGGCTGGGGGGCCCCGAACATTGCACTCAACGCCGATGGGGTGTCTTCACCGAACCCGAGTCTGCCATCTGATCACAGCATCCTCGGGGCTGAGCCTGCACGCAGACTCAACACAACACTGCCGGTAAGTCTGCTGGCGTCTATCATCGCCAGCGCCGGTTTGGTAGTAGGCTCGGCGGCGGGAGTGATGGCCATGACGCAGTTCGAGCAACCCAACACTGCAGCCTTGGAAGACCTGGCCATGTCGCCTGCGTGGCAGACGCCGCCGCTTGCGTGGGAGCCGCCGCCTAGCGACGAGCTCGACCAGTTGATCATCCGAACGTCCCGCGACCTGAAGGACAAGGAGTGGGTCAGGGGCGTGTTCCGCCGCATGGACACCCCGACGAAGGACGCCATCGTGATCTGGGTGGACCACATCGGCAGGCGGGACCAGTTGCCGACGGAGATCGAGGGCTACCGCGTGATTGTTGAACCGCACGACCCGATTGAGATCCTGCCGGCCTAGGAGAGCCCTGACCAATCCGGGTGTCGGACTCGGGTGTACAGTGTGGGGCTCGGATGATCGGCGGGTGCAGGACGGCTGGTCCGCAGCGCGAGATCTTGGATGTAAGGTCGGTCGCGGGGCATGTTACGCGAGGTAAGGTGTCCGAGTTCCTGGTCGGGCATCGCCGGGAGCTGTTCCCGCACGAGTTGTTCGCCGATCTGTTCGCGACCAGGCGCGGGCGGCCGTTGATCCCGGCAGACATGGTTGCTGCGGTGATCGTGCTGCGGACGCTGTATGGCTGTCGGATAACGCGACGGCGGAGGCGGTGACGTTCGATCTACGCTGGAAGGCCGCGTACGGGTTGGCGTCTACCGCGAAGGGGTTTCATCCGACGACGTTGACCTATTGGCGCGCCGGCTCGTCACGTCTGAGCGGCCGAACCGGATCTTCGAGGTGGTCCGGCAGGTGGTTTCGGCGCGGTCAGACGATCCACCTCGCCCACCACGGTCAGCACCGTGGCGTCGGCCCAGACCTGGACTGCGATCCGTAGCGCGTTGCCGAGCCCGCCAAGAGGCGCAGATCCGTCTGCGAAGGTCGCCAGGCTCATCGGCCAGCGCGGTCTCGGTCTGCGCGACGAACCGACACGCCGCGACATCGCCGGGCACGAGGTGCTGAACGCAGCCTGTTCGGTGGGCTGTCCGACCGGTTCCAGCCCGACCTAAGTACTCCAGCCGTAGATCGTGATCATGTGAGTTGAGCTTGTTGGTGGCGGTAGTGACTGGCGCGGGCATGGTGTTGATGGCGGCGTCGCCAGTGTGACCAGGTCAGTGGATCGGTGGGCTGGCGGGTGGGTTCGGTGATCAGCCTGGTGAACAGGTGTCGGATCTCGTTGCAGGTCAGGGTGTCAGCCCTGGTCGCGGGGGGTGTTGGGCGCGTTCGGTCGCGGCGATGACCGTGAGTAGGGCGTGGGCGAGCATCGCCAGTAGGGTCCAGCGCCGCCATGCCAGCCAGTGTCGGACCTGGTGCTCGTCGAGTCCGGCCAGGTCTTTGGCGGCCTGAAAGTTCTCCTCGATGGTCCATCGGCGTCCGGCGACTCGGACCAGTTCGCCGAGCGCGACCAGGGTTGGGGAGTAGCAGCGGTAGAAGGCGAGTTCGCCGTGGCGAAGGTGGCGGCGGACCAGCAGCCAGTGGTGTCCTGATTCGGCGGTCAGGGTAATCAGGGCCCAGTCGTAGTAGCGCTGCCCCTTGGCACCTGGGCCGGCCGAGAGCCGCTGCCAGGCGCCCTTGGGCAGGCCGGCGGCGAGGGTGTCGGCACGCATCGGGCCGGCCGCGGTGGGCACGCGGCGGTCGCAGTCGATGGCCAGCACATATCCCACCTGACGGGCCTCCAGATCGGCGCGTAGCCCCGGGTCGGCGCCATAGGCCTCATCGGCGGCTGCCCACCGCGCCGGCACTCCGGCGTCGAGCGCGCGGCCGATCATCGCCGCAGCCAGCGCCGGTTTGGTCGCGAACTTGACCTCGTCAGGTACTCCGGCAGCGGCGCACCGGGCCGGGTCGGTGACCCAGGATTTCGGTAAGTACAGCTCGCGGTCGATCATCGCGTGCCCGGCCTGCCCGGCATCGGTCAGATACACCGCAACCTGGGCGTTCTCGACCCGGCCCGCGGTACCGGTGTACTGGCGCTGGGTGCCGACCGTCGCGGTGCCCTTCTTCACATCACCGGTCTCATCGACCACCAGCACCGCGGCCGGATCACCCAGGTGCTCCACGAGGTAGTCACGCAGGTCATCGCGCACCCCATCGGTGTCCCAGACCGCCCGCCCCAATTCGATCCCGGGCATTCTGGACTGCCTTACGTGCTGGCCAGCGGGCAAGGAAGGTCAGATGTGCCGACCGGGGAGTCCGCCCGCGCACCAGCCGGTTATGGAAGCCCAGGAAGTCCAGCCCCTGTCCTCCCTCGACGAGGTGCACGATGCGGGTCTTGGCGGCCTTGGGTTCTAATCCCAGATCGCTCAACAAGACCGTTAACCGCTCCAAGGCGGCCTCAGCTTGCGCCCGTGACTGGCACATCACCACCAGGTCATCGCAGTAGCGCACCAGCACGCCGTGGTTGCGGGTGTCCCATGCCCGGTCCAGCCGGTGTAGATACACGTTGCAGAACAACGGTGATACTGGACCGCCTTGCGGGGTTCCGGACACCTCACGGCGCACTATCCCTCGGCCATCACTCCCGCGCGTAGCAGCGCGCGCAGCAGCCTCAGGATTCCCTGGTCACTGATGCGTTCCTCGACCGCTTGTATCAACTTCTCATGCGGATCGCCGAAAAACAATTGGCGATGTCCGTTTTCACCACCCACCGCGCACCCTGCCAGGAC
>JALZCN010000569.1 GCA_030863045.1 Actinomycetota bacterium
TGGCCGTGCAGTCCGGGATTGCGACCGTCACGCTGAACTCCCCCGCCAACCGCAATGCGCTGTCGGCGCGACTGCGCAGCGAACTGTTGGACGCGCTGGAAGGTACCGCCGGCGACGACTCCGTCCGGGTTGTGGTGCTCGACCACACCGGGCCGGTGTTCTGCGCTGGGATGGACCTCACCGAGCCCCCGGATGCAGTCCAGGAGCTCCCTCGCATCCTGGAGCGGATCTGGACACATCCGAAACCAGTTGTCGCCAAGCTCGCTGGCCCAGCCCGGGCGGGCGGCCTCGGCATTGTCGCCGCCACCGACATCGCCATCGCCGCACACAGCGCCACCTTCGCGTTCACCGAGGTGCGCCTCGGTGTGGTGCCGGCAGTGATCTCGGTAATCGTGCTGCGCCGGCTGCTGCCGCGCGCTGCGCATGAGCTGTTCCTTACCGGGGAGACCTTCGACGCCGCCCGGGCGGTCGACGTCGGACTGCTCAACAGCGCGGTACCGGCTGAACAGCTTGACGCCGAGGTGCGGCGTTACGCCGGGATGCTCCTCAAGGGTGGCCCGGAGGCGCTGGCATTCACCAAGCAGCTGCTACACCCATCAACCGTGACACCG
Organism: Actinomycetota bacterium; assembly: GCA_030863045.1. Taxonomy (GTDB): domain Bacteria; phylum Actinomycetota; class Actinomycetes; order Mycobacteriales; family Pseudonocardiaceae. The sequence continues at coordinate 612 of JALZCN010000569.1, forward strand.
GACTTCACGGCGATGCTCGAGCTGTCTGCCGCGCGTTTCGCCTCGGCAGAGGGCCAGGAAGGCATCCGGGCCTTCACCGAGAAACGCCCGGCGTCCTGGATCCCCACCAGCTGATGCCCGCGCGAGGCCACAAACCGCCATTTGCTCCGTAATACAGGTGACCATGACCCGCTCTGTCGTCGCCGAGTTCGACAGCAGGGTTGCCCGAAGCCGGCCGAGCAGCGCTATCGTCGCCGAGTTCGACATCAGTGCTGTTTTCAAGCCGCGTTGGCCATTTCTGTCGGAGGTCACGCGTCGGCGAGCACTACCGACAAGGCGCGCCCTGAACTCGCTGCGGCAGCATCGTCGAGCACCGCGAGCACCGCGCGGTACCCGTCAGGGTCGGCGGTTTGAAGCTGACGGTGACCAGACCAGACCAGTACGTGCGCACCGGCTGGCTGCCAGGACAGATCGACAAGGCAGTCGTAGAGCGCATCGAGATTCCGGCCGTACCAGGACGGGCAGCCCATCGCGATGCCAATCGCGTCAAGAGCGTCAGCCTTGCTGGTCACCGGCCCTACCAGGTGTGCCAGCGCGCCCCGTCCGCGGGCTTCGGCAACCGCGCGGGCGGCGTCGGAAACATAACGCAGCACGGTTTCACCGCTTCGGATCGACCGTAACGAAGGAAACGTAATGGTCGCCGGTGTAGTACAGCTCCGCGGTGCCACCGGTGATCAGGCGGCGGGGGCCGCGGTCGTCCTCCCCCGGGGTCGGGACGGTGTACTCCCGGTAATAGCCGGACTGCCGCTGAGGCAACCTGCGCTCGCGATTGCCGAAGACGGTGCCGTCCTGCCGGTAGGGGAAGGGACCGCCGCGCTGGATCAGCTGCCACACGTCGGCAGCCTGCGGCGGTAATTGAGACAGCGCCCGTACCGGCAGGCTGGCCTCCGCGGCGACCGCCGCCGGACGGTCATCGACCGGTGGGGCGGACAGCGCGTGGCGGCCAAACCAGCTACCGGCTACCAGCACCAGCAGACCGATCAGCGCGGCGCTAACCCGCTGGCGGGAGTTCACCGCGGCTCCTGCGCATCGTCGGTGTCCACGGTGTAATGGTGGCCGAGCCGTTCGAAGATGAGGCCAACAGTGCGGTCGAGGCCGCGGGCAGCCCACCAGCAGACCGGCAGCAACACCGGCATGAGAACAGCCAGCTGCAGGAGGAGCCCGAGCTGGGTCAGCCACAGCTCCACGCCGTCCCACCAGCGCATCACCGCGTCCCACCCCGCCCACAGCACAGCCGTAGACTAGCTTGCCCGCTGTTACCCGCTGATCGCCGCACTACGGTGGGTGGCATGTTCGCCGTTTACGCCGCGGAGCCGAATTACCAAGACCCGCTGTCCTCGCTGCGCATCGGACAGCGCCCCGATCCGGAGCTGCCGGATGGCGCCGTGGCGGTCACCATCGCGGCGGCCAGTCTGAACATGCACGATCTGTGGACCCTGCGCGGGGTGGGCATCAAGCCCGAGCGGTTCCCGATGATCCTGGGGTGTGACGGCGCCGGCGTGCTACCCGACGGTTCCGAGGTGGTGATCTATCCGGTGGTGACCAGCCCCGGCTGGATCGGCGACGAGACCCTGGACCCGCAGCGCACGCTGCTCACCGAGGAGCTGCCGGGGACCTTCGCTGACACCGCCGTGGTACCGGCGCGCAATGTGGTACCGAAGCCGCCGTCGCTGACCTTTGCGGAGGCGGCGTGCATGGGCACCGCCTGGCTCACCGCATACCGGATGCTGTTCGTGAAGTCCGGGCTGCGGGCCGGCCAGACGATGCTCGTACAGGGCGCCTCGGGCGGGGTGTCTACCGCGCTGGTGCAGCTTGGTCGGGCGGCTGGGATGCGAGTGTGGGCCACCGGCCGCACTGACGAGAAGCGGGAGCTGGCCCGCTGGCTGGGCGCGCACCAGGCGTTCGAGTCCGGCGCTCGGTTGCCCGAGCGGGTGGATGCGGTGTTCGAGACCGTCGGCAAGGCCACCTGGTCACATTCGGTCAAGGTACTCAAGCCCGGAGGGATCATCGTCTGCAGCGGCGCCACCAGCGGCGACGCCGAGCGCGCCGAGTTACAGCGGCTGTTTTTCCTGCAGCTGCGGATGGTCGGCTCCACCATGGGTACCCGCGACGAGCTGCGGGACCTGTTGTCATTCTTGGATATCACCGGGGTGCGCCCGCAGATCGGGGCCGTGCTGCCGATGTCTGAGGCCGAGCGAGGCTTCAAGGCGATGCTTGACGGCGACACCGCCGGCAAGATTGTCTTCACGGCATTGAGCGGCTCGCGATAAATGCGTCCTGTCCCCAATGCAGCAGGCCCACTACTGGCGCGGGCCACCGACAATTCCGGGCATTCTACGCACACGCCGCCTGACGGGCTATTTCTTGCTGGGTCTCGCGGACTCACCAGTCGACAGGGCGGCGACGAAGGCTTCCTGGGGGACCTCGACGCGCCCGATCGTCTTCATCCGCTTCTTGCCCTCTTTTTGCTTCTCCAGCAACTTGCGCTTGCGAGTGATGTCGCCGCCGTAGCACTTGGCCAGCACGTCCTTGCGGATGGCGCGGATAGTCTCCCGGGCGATGATCCGGGAGCCGACGGCGGCCTGGATGGGCACCTCGAACTGCTGCCGCGGGATGAGCTCACGCAGCCTGGTCGCCATCGACGTGCCGTAGCCATAGGCGGCCTCTCGCGGCACGATCGCGGAAAACGCGTCCACCGCCTCTCCTTGGAGGAGAATGTCCACCTTCACCAGGTCGGCGGTCTGCTCGCCGGTCTCCTCGTAGTCCATCGAGGCGTAACCGCGGGTGCGGGACTTCAGCGCGTCGAAGAAGTCGAACACGATCTCGGCCATCGGGAGGGTGTACCGCAACTCCACCCGCGACTCCGACAGGTAGTCCATCCCTAGCAGAGTGCCGCGGCGACCCTGGCAGAGTTCCATGATCGTGCCGATGAACTCCGAGGGTGCGAGAAGCGTGCAGCGGACCACCGGTTCGTACACCTCGGCGATCTTGTCGTCTGGCCAATCCGCAGGGTTGGTGACGGTCTGCTCGGTGCGGTCTTCGCGCACCACCCGGTAGACCACATTGGGAGCGGTGGAGATGAGGTCCAGCCCGAACTCCCGCTCGAGCCGGTCTCGGGTGATCTCCAGGTGCAGCAGGCCCAGAAACCCGCAACGGAAGCCGAATCCCAGTGCTGCCGACGTCTCCGGGTCATAGCTCAGCGCGGCATCGTTGAGCCGCAGCTTGTCCAGCGCCTCGCGCAGCTCCGGGTAGTCCGAGCCGTCCACCGGATACAGGCCGGCGAAGACCATCGGCTTGGGGGTGCGGTAGCCGGGCAGCGCCACGGCAGCACCCTTGCGCTCACTGGTGATCGTGTCCCCGACCCGGGACTGCCGGACGTCCTTCACCCCGGTCATGAGGTAGCCGACCTCGCCCACACCGAGGCCGTCACACGGCTTCTGATCGGGTGAGATGATGCCGACCTCGAGCAGCTCGTGAGTGGCGTTGGTGGACATCATCCGGATTCGGTCCCGCGGGGTGATCCGCCCGTCCACCACCCGGATGTAGGTGACCACGCCGCGGTAGGAGTCGTATACCGAGTCGAAGATCATCGCTCGGGTGGGTGCCGCGCTGTCTCCGACCGGGGCCGGGACCTGTTGGACCACCACGTCGAGCAACTCGCGCACGCCCTGCCCGGTCTTGGCACTGACCCGCAGCACGTCGTCGGGATCGCAGCCGATGATGTGCGCGATCTCCGACGCGTACTTCTCCGGCTGCGCGGCCGGGAGGTCGATCTTGTTC
>JALZCN010000576.1 GCA_030863045.1 Actinomycetota bacterium
GAACACGTGACCGGGCGCACGGTGACGACCGTCGAGGTGCGCCATCCCCGTTCGGTACGCCGCCACCTCGCCGGTGAGCTGGACTTCATCGGCCGGTTGCGCGGCCGGCAGATCCGGGCCGCCCGCCGTCGCGGCAAGTACCTTTGGCTGGAGCTGGGGGAGGGAGAGGCGTTGCTGGCCCATTTGGGCATGAGCGGGCAGATGCGCATCCAGCCTCCCGGCGCTACCGACGAAACGCACTTGCGGGTGCGGCTGCGGTTTGTCGACGGCGGGCCCGAATTGCGCTTCATCGACCAGCGGACCTTCGGTGGTCTTTCGGTGGAGGATCTCGTCGAGGGCTTGCCCATCCCGGTGGCGCACATCGCACGGGACCCGATGGACCCGAGTTTCGATCTGGATGCAGTGATTGCCGGGATTCGCCGGCGGCACACCGGCCTCAAACGGGCCTTGCTGGACCAGACTCTGGTGTCCGGGATCGGCAACATCTACGCCGACGAGGGGTTGTGGCGGGCTCGGCTGCACGGAGCGCGCCCCACCGCCACGCTCACTCGTACGCAAGGACGCACCGTGCTGGCGGCCGTCACCGAGGTGATGACCGAGGCACTCGCCGCCGGTGGCACGTCCTTCGACGCGCTTTACGTCAACATCAACGGTGCCTCCGGCTACTTCGACCGCTCGCTTGCGGTCTACGGCCAGGAAGGCAAGCCGTGCCCGCGGTGCGGCACCCCGATCCGGCGGGACTCCTTCATGAACCGCTCCTCCTACACCTGCCCGCGCTGCCAGCCCCGCCCCCGCCATCCCCATCCGTGAGTGTGGTCGGTGCTAGCGCGCCGAACATCGGCACCCAGCGGCGACGTCGCCATTGTTCGAGATCGAGGACGCACGCTCTTGACCTCGACCATTTGTTGAGGTTAGCGGCTGTTCGCGGAAGTCAGAACTCACGGAGGTAATCGATGTCTACCACTGACCGCACCGAGATGAGCCAGACCGGCTCGGCTGACGCCCGTTCCGATGACCACCGCCGAACCGGGAAAGTCAGGCGTGAGGGCCTGAATTGGTGGCAGGCTATCGGCGCCGGCGCGGTAGTAGCAGCGGTGGCCAACCTGGCGATCTTGCTCATTGGCTGGGTGGCAGGTGCTTCGTTTGTCGTGATGGACGCGGGAAAACCGCACGAGGTCACTGCCTGGGGCGTGGTTGTCACCACCATTCCCCCGTTGGTTTTGGGTACCGGCCTGGCGGCTCTGCTGGCTCGGTGGTGGCCGGGCGTCCTCCGGTGGGCACAGGTCATCGGTGGTGGGCTCGCGCTGCTCACGGTAGCGGGACCGATGATGTCCGACACTGATGGTGCGACCCGTCTCGCCCTGGCGCTGATGCACGTGGTCGTGGGTGCGGCCGTCGTCGTCAGCCTCGAGTTGATGCGACGGCGGATCACATCTGCTCGCGGCCAGTGACGCCGCGCCACAGCACGCTAGGCCGGCGACAACATCAGCGACCCACGGTGATGGTTTCGGGACGCTGGAGACAACTGCACGGGGATAGCCGCCCGGGATGATAGGGCGATGACACGGGTGCGGATGACGGCCTGGGTGCATGGTCACGTACAAGGCGTGGGGTTTCGCTGGTGGACTCGTTGCCGGGCGCTCGAGCTAGGTCTGACCGGTTATGCGGCTAACCTGCCCGACGGGCGGGTCGAGGTGGTCGTCGAGGGCTCGCGGGAGGACTGCGAGCGGCTGCTCACCGCGCTGCGCTGCGGCTCCACGCCAGGTTATGTGCACCAGGTCACCGAGCAGTTCAGCGACGCCCGGGGCGGTGCCACCGGATTCATTGAGCGTTGAACGCGGCGGCTGGGGTGTCGGCACGTGCCCGTTCGCGCCGCTCCACCCGTCGATCACCACCTGATCCTGTGTCCAGGATGCCGACAACCCGCTCAACTTACTGAGGAGCGCGGCATGGGTACCCTGCTCGGGCATGCGGAACCACAGGGGACAGGAGGGTTCGGCGCACCGTGCACTTGAAGAGCCTGACGCTGAAGGGCTTCAAATCCTTCGCCTCGGCTACCACGCTGCGCTTTGAACCCGGCATCACCTGCGTGGTTGGTCCCAATGGCTCAGGCAAGTCCAACGTCGTGGACGCGCTGTCGTGGGTGATGGGCGAGCA
>JALZCN010000229.1 GCA_030863045.1 Actinomycetota bacterium
CCGGCGAACCGATCCAGGCTGACCCGGGCGGGTGGAGCGAGCAGGATCGCGCTGGCCGCGGCGTGATCCGCCTGCCGACCACACCGGCCGAGCAGGAGGAGGCGCTCACCAGCTCCAAGCGGGTCACGGCAGTGCTCGGCGAGCAGCTGCTCGGAGCGTTCCTCGCCGTGCGCCGGTCCGACGCGGCTTGGGCCGCAGACCGCTCGCTGGACGATGTCGTGGCTGCGCACCGCTGGCGTTACTGATCCTGCTCCTCGACCTGCCGCAGCACCGCTGCGCCTGCTGGATGCGGGGTATCGCCGCCCCAGGCCTGGAGCAGCGCTTCGGGAATGCCCCACCAGCCAAGCGGGGTGAGCCGCTCACGATCGTCGACGGCGCCGAGCATCTGCCATTGCTCCACCACGGTGTTGAACCACCCGGTCAGCACGTCGATGTCGTCACCGTCGTCATCCGTACCCGCGACAAACCGCGCCAGATCCTCGGCGGATGCACGGGTTCCGGGGCCGCCGCGCACCAACGCCGTGACCGCCTCCAGCCACTCGTCGTGATCGAGTGCCATAGCGGAAAGGGAGAACTCGTCTTGCAAGTCGCCCTCAGGTAGCTCGTCGACCGGGCTAACCACCCCCGCCGCCAGCCGTAGCCACAGCGTCACGTCGTCGGAATCCAGGTTGCGCGGATCGATCCCACCGCCGGCGCGGAGTATGTCGGCCAGCCAACCGCCACGTGCCAGCACGGCGCGCAGGTCCCGGCAGGCGCGGTGTAGCTCCACGTCCGGTCGAGGACGTTCACCCACTTCAGCGAGTACTTCCCGAAGCTCATCAGCGGCGGCTTGCTCGGCGGCGTCCCACTCGGCGAAGAAGTCCTCGTCCGACTCGTCGAGCAACTCGTTCATGGGAACCCTGCCGTCGGGCAACGATGAGGTCATCCAGCTCTCCTGCAGTTCCCGGTACGCCCGCGTCGCCGCCGGATCGTCGGCGAGCAGCCGGTCGGGATCGATGTCGCCTGCGGCGACGCGTTCCTCGAGGTGCTTGACGAGCAGCGCGTGCAGTTCCTGCGCAAGCGGCGTACGCGCCGGCTCCTCCTCCCACACGTGCAGCCCGATGATCGCGGTCGGTTCGGTCCCGGTCGCTTCGAGCCAGCTGTGCACCTCTCCGACGGTGGCGGCACCGTGGGCGATCCGCTTGAGCACCGACTCGGCGGACTCCCAGAACGCAGCCGACAACGGGTTGCGCGCCGCGAGCAGCTCACGGCGAAGCCCGGGCATGGCAGCCAGTGCCTCCACCGCAGGCACGCTGAGCAGCAGGTGGGCCACATCGCGCCGGGTAAGCTCATCCGTTGGGCGGTGTGCGTGAGCCAGCAGGCGCTCTCCGTCGGTTGTCACGCGCCGATGCTAGTCCCGCCTGGCGGATGGCAGCAGCCGATGTCGCTGACGCTGCCGGTAGCGTCGTGCGGATGGCGGGCCCCGCCGGTGGAAAAGGGCAGCCTGCCGGACGTGTCCCGCCGCGCCCATGAGTAAGCTCGCACGGCGACGGCGTCCGTTAGCACAGGGCGACCGATACTGGTGTAGGGGGGATGTTGGATGAATCGTGCGCATGCACTGTCCTTCGGGGTGGTCCTCACCACGGTGGCGATCGCAGCGCTCGCGTGCACGTCCGCGACGAGTAACGTCGCGCAGCGCGGACCCGTCGGCGCGGTGCCAGCTGGTCTGGAACGGTTTTACGGCCAGGAACTGTCCTGGACCAGCTGTTCCGGGTTCGCCGAGACCCCGCGCGACAAGGAGGCCTACGCCGATCCTGTGCTGCAGTGCACGTATCTCGAGGTGCCGCTGGACTACTCCAATCCGAACGGCCGGACTATCAAGGTCGGCCTGCTCAAGCGGCCCGCGTCCGAGCCGGCGAACCGCATCGGCTCCCTGCTGATCAATCCTGGAGGTCCCGGCGGGTCCGGTATGAGCGCCGCGGCCAACCGTGCCGCAGACATCGGCACCACCGAGTTGGGACGACGGTTTGATTTTGTGGGCTTCGACCCGCGTGGTGTCGGCTCCAGCGAGCCCCAGGTCCTCTGCCTATCCGCGGAAGGCCGGGACGCCGAACGCCTGATGAACCTCAACGTCGATTCCTCACCGGCCGGTGTGGCGCGGACGGAGGCCCACGTCAAGGCCGAAAACGAGGAATGCCTCCGGCGCACCGGAAAAGACGTACTAGCGAACATCGGAACCCGCGAGGTGGTTCGCGACCTGGACGTCATGCGGTCGGCTCTAGGTGACGAAAAACTGACCTACGTGGGTTACTCCTATGGCACGAAGATTGGTGCCAGCTACGCCGAAGTCTTTCCCCACAATGTTCGCGCTATGGTCCTCGATGGTGCAGTTGATCCAGCACAGGACCCGATTGCCCAACTCATCGACCAGGGCCGAGGTTTTCAAAAGGCTTTCGACACCTTTGCGGCGTGGTGCGCGGGTCAAGCTGACTGTGCTTTGGGACCGAACAAGGACCAGGCTGTCACCAAGTTCCAGTCCCTTGTCCGCCCACTGATCGCCCAGCCGGTGAGCGTGTCCGACGGCCGCAAGCTGTCGTACACCGACGCCACGATCGGCACTGTGCAAGCGCTGTACTTGTCAGACCTCTGGCCAGCGCTGAACCGCGCTCTACTCGAACTCGGCCAGGGCCGGGGAGACACCCTCATGCGGCTTGCGGACTTCTACTACGGACGCTCAGAGGACGGTACCTACTCCGCCACGATGGACGTCTTCCAGTCCGTCTTGTGCGTCGACAGCCCGCCCATCAAAGACCCGAACGTGGCGCGCGATGTCGACGCTCAATACCGGCAGGCTGCCCCATTCCTCGACTCCGGCCAGCCACCCTCGCCTGCCCTTGACAACTGTGCGTTCTGGCCTGTGCCACCCACCGGTGGGCCGCACGAGCCACAGGTGGCCGGGCTGCCACCAGTTGTGGTTATCTCCACGACGCAGGATCCCGCCACGCCGTATCAGGCCGGGGTCAATCTCGCCGACGACCTCGACGCCCGCCTGCTGACCTTTGAAGGCACCCAGCACACCGCCTTCTTGCAAGGCATAAATTGTGTCGACAACGCCGCGATCGCCTACGTCGTGAAGCTGGAACTTCCCGCGGAGGGCGCTCGCTGCAAAGCCGCGAGTTGATCGCCGGCTGAGTCCATGAGGCGGGGAACCCTCCCCTGATACCGCTTCGGCGCGGCCATGACCGACCAGCCACGTCGGATGAGTTATCAGGTACAAGCCGATCGTGGCTACCGGGAGGCGAGTTCCGCTGCGGTGGAGCGGACCTCTTGTTCGCGGGCTGCGGCCGCTACCAGCCGGCGGTAGCGGTTGAGCAGTCGGGGCGCGTGAAAGGCCAGCACCGCGACGAGAGCTCCGTCGGCGAAATAGCCCGCTACCGTGCCCTTGATCACGCCGGGGTCATGCAGTACTTCCACGGAGGTCGCCAGATCGCACCGCCCGACCAGCTGTAACGTCAGTCCATACTGGTCGGACCAGAAGTACGGCACCGCGTCAGCCTGGCGAGTGACCTGCTTGCCGGCGATTCGCTGCGCGACGACAGCCGCCTGCTCGATGGCCGAGGTCCAGTGCTCGATCCGCGGCCGGTCCCCGAC
>JALZCN010000658.1 GCA_030863045.1 Actinomycetota bacterium
GCACCGCGATGCCCACATCGCGCATGTGCTGGTACTCGCGGTCGGTCAGGGTCAGCGCCGGGGCGACGGTCACCGAGTCCCCGGTGTGCACTCCCATCGGGTCGACGTTTTCGATCGAGCACACCACCACGACGTTGTCCCGGTGGTCGCGCATCAGCTCGAGCTCATATTCCTTCCAGCCCAGCACGCTCTCTTCGATGAGCACCTGATGCACGGGGCTTTCGGACAACCCGGCGCTAGCTTGCCGCTCGAGCTCCGCGGGCGTGTGGGCCATCCCCGAGCCGAGCCCGCCCATGGTGTACGACGGTCGGATCACCACCGGCAGGCCGAGCTCGTCGGCGGCCCCGCGGACCTGGTCCAACGAGGAGCAGACGGCGCTGCGTGGCACCTCGCCACCCACCGCGCGGACCACGTCCTTGAACTTCAGCCGGTCCTCACCGCGCTGGATGGCATCGATGTCGGCGCCGATCAACTCGACGCCATACCGCTGCAGCACCCCACGCTCGTGCAGGGCGACAGCGGTGTTCAGTGCGGTCTGCCCACCCAGGGTCGCCAACAGCGCTGTCACCGGAAACCCGGCAGCCCGCTCGGCGGCGATCACCTTCTCCACGAACTCCGGGGTGATCGGCTCGATGTAGGTGGCGTCGGCGAACTCCGGATCGGTCATGATCGTCGCTGGATTGGAGTTCACCAGGCTGACCCGCAGCCCCTCCTGTCGCAACACCCGGCAGGCCTGCGTGCCCGAATAATCGAACTCACAAGCCTGCCCGATCACAATCGGCCCCGACCCGATCACCAGCACGTGCCGGATGTCCTCGCGTCTGGGCATCATCCACCACCATTCGGAGCCGAATCGCGATTTTCGACCTCTACCGGACCGCCATTCGGCTGGGAATTTCCCTTCCGGGAATGCCGACCAGATCGCGCCATGAGTTCGCAGAAGCGTTCGAAGAGGTGGGCTGCATCATGGGGGCCCGCGGCTGCTTCCGGGTGGTACTGGACGCTGAAGGCGGGCACGTCGATGCAGGTCAAGCCTTCTACGGTGCCATCGTTGGGGCAGGAGTGGGTTACCACCGCGGGACCGAAGTCGGAGTCGAAGCGCTCCCCCGGCTCGCCCACCACGGCGAAACCGTGGTTCTGCGAGGTGATCGACACCCGCCCGGTGGCGTACTCGACGACCGGGACGTTGAGCCCGCGGTGGCCGTAGCGCATCTTGTACGTGCCCCGCCCCAGGGCTCGGCCGAGGATCTGGTTGCCGAAGCAGATCCCGAACAGTGGCATCCGCCGCGCCAACACGGCGCGGGTCAGTGCGACCGGGTGGTCCGCGGTGGCCGGATCGCCCGGACCGTTGGACAGGAAGAACCCGTCGGGCTCCCGCTCCAGTACCTGCTCGACCGTGGCGGTGGCCGGCAGGACGTGGGTCTCGATGCCCCGGGCGGCCAGCATCCGCGGCGTATTGGATTTGATCCCCAGGTCCAACGCCACCACCCGGAACCTGCGCTCGCCGGTGGCCGGCACGACGTACGGCTCGGCGACGGTGACCTCCCCGACCAGGTCCGCCCCGGCCATCGAGGGGCTGGCCAGCACCCGCGCCAGCAGCTGCGCCGGCTCGGCCAGGGCAGCTCCGGAGAAGACTCCGGCCCGCATCGAGCCGTGCTCACGAAGCCGGCGGGTCAGCGCTCGGGTGTCCACCCTGGAGATCCCCACGACGCCCTGCCGGGACAGTTCCTCGTCCAGCGACCGGGCCGACCGCCAGTTGGACGGGATCCGGGCCGGGTCGCGCACGACGTAACCGGCGACCCAGATGCGGTGCGACTCGTCGTCCTCGTCGTTCCAGCCGGTGTTGCCGATGTGCGGCGCGGTCTGCACCACGATCTGGCGGCGGTAGGACGGGTCGGTGAGGGTCTCCTGGTAGCCCGTCATTCCGGTGGCGAACACCGCCTCACCCAGCGTCTGGCCCACCGCACCGTAACTCTCACCGCGCACCGTGGTGCCGTCCTCCAGCACCAGCACGGCCGACCCGCCCGTCAACGCTGCACCTTCCCATCCTCGGTAGTGATCTCACCACGAAGCACGGTGAGCACCACGCGGCCGGGCAACTCCATGCCCTTGTAGGGCGTGTTGTCCGCCAGGCTCGCCAGTTGCGCCCCGTGCACCGTCCAGCTGGCGTCCGGGTCCACCAGCACCAGGGTCGCCGGCTGTCCCACCGCGATCGGGCGACCCTGGTCGACGGCGCCGCCGATGCGGGCTGGGCGCTCGCTCATCACCCGGGCCACCCCTCGCCAGTCCAGCAGGCCCGGCCGCACCATCGTGGCCACCACCACGGACAGCGCGGTTTGCAGTCCCAACATTCCCGGCCGGGCCGCGGACCATTCGCAGTCCTTGTCCTGCGCGGCGTGCGGGGCATGGTCGGTGGCCACGCAGTCCACGATTCCCTCCACCAGGGCAGCGCGCAGCGCCGCGGTGTCGGCTGCGGTGCGCAGCGGCGGGTTGACCTTGTTGACCGGGTCGTAGCCGGCCAAGCGCTCATCGGTAAGCATCAGATGGTGCGGGGTCACCTCGGCGGTTACCCGGATTCCGCGTTGCTTGGCCCAGCGCAGCAACTCCACCGTGCCCGCGGTGGACACGTGGCAGACGTGCAGCGCCGCCGCGGCGTCCCGGGCGAGCAGGCAATCCCGCGCCACGATCGCCTCCTCCGCGGCGGCAGGCCAACCGGCCAACCCTAACCGGGCGGCTATCTCACCCTCGTGCGCCTGAGCATCTGCTGTCAGGCGGGGGTCCTCAGCGTGCTGGGCCACTACACCACCCAGACCACGGGTGTACTCCAGGGCGCGACGCATCAGCAGTGAGTCGTGCACACACACCCCGTCGTCGGAGAACACCCGTACCGCGGCGGCGGACGCGGCCATCCCGCCCAGCTCGGCGAGCCGCTCACCGCGAAGCCCGGCGGTGACCGCGCCGACCGGGTACACGTCGACCAGGCCGGCCTCGCGGCCGCGCCGGTAGACGTGCTCGACGACCACCGCGGTGTCGGCCACCGGGTCGGTGTTGGCCATCGCGAACACCGCGGTGTAGCCGCCCAGCGCCGCCGCCGCCGAGCCGGTGGCGATCGTCTCGGCGTCCTCCCGTCCCGGCTCGCGCAGGTGCGCATGCAGATCCACCAGGCCAGGCAGCGCAATCAGCCCGCCGCCGTCGAGCACGTCGGCGGCGGTGCCATCCAGCCCGGCGCCCAGCTCGGCGATCACCCCGTCGCGGACCAGCAGGTCCACCGGGTCACCCGCGCCGTAGGGCCGGATCCCGCGAAGCAGCATCGGCCGAGTCATAGCGGCTCCTCTTGGGCTGCGAGCAGGTGGTACAGCACCGCCATCCGCACGTGCACGCCGTTGCGGACCTGCTCGGTGATCGCGGCGCGGGGCGAGTCGGCGACCGAGGGCGCGATCTCCATGCCACGCAGCAT
>JALZCN010000710.1 GCA_030863045.1 Actinomycetota bacterium
CGGCCGGTCCCATCACAGACCTACCGCAACCTTTTGCTGGCCGCCTCACGAGAGCGACTGTCCGGTTGTCTCGCTGTCGCCTGCTCGGCTCACTCTTAAGGGTGTCTTCACTCGGGTTACGTGAAGACCACGCTGCCGGGGTCTCCGCTCTCAGCAGGGCCTACAGCCACCGCTGCAAGCACCACCGGCTCGCCGATGCTGCGTACCAGCCCGACCACCACGATGACCGCATTCAGCAGGAGAACACCGCGACCAGCGGCACCGCCACCCTGACGGCCTCGCGGAAGCCAGCCAGGAACACCGCACCCAGCACGACCAGCAGTGCCACGGTGATCACAACCTGCTGGTCGGTGAGGAACTCCGGTACGAACGGGTTTTCCACGAAGTGCGCGGTGGCATCCGCCGACGACAAGGTGATCGTGATGATCCAGGACGTCGCGACAAAGCCGAGCAGCGTCAAGACGAAGAACTTCCCACGCCAAAACGGCAGCAGCCGCTCCAGCATGGCAACCGAGCCCTGCCCATTGGGACTCTCCGCTGCCACCCGCCGATACATCGGCAGCATCCCGAACAGCGTCAGCAGCACGATCAACAGTGTGGCCAGCGGCGATACCGCTCCGGCGGCCAGCGCAGCGATTCCGGGCAGGTAGCTCAAGGTGGAGAAGTAGTCCACCCCCGTCAGGCACATCACCTTCCACCACGCATGCTCGTCGTGGTGGGTCTCCTTCGCCGCCGGGCCGGGAACAGATTCCACCCGGTGATGGAGTAACCACTGGGTAAACCGACGTAAGGCAGGTGAGGGGCGGTCATGCTCGGCGCTGCTGGCGGCATTCGCTGCCCAGATAGGCTCATACCACCGTCCTCCCGCATCAAGTATCCCGCTAGGTCCCCACCCCATGGCCTCTCCACTCGGCTTGGACGAGGCGCAAAAAGCATGCCTGATCTCCTGCTGCCGCGCTGTTCCGATCGCCACTCGCTGACCTGACGCTCACGATGCATCTGAGGGGGGACTGGGTGTGTCAAGGATCCATGACAGTTCCTCGTGAAGGCCTGAGCGAGCTGACGGGCGTCCGCAGGAGGTTCACGTGACGGTCAGCGGCGTCCAAGCCCGCGGGATACGACCGTCGTCCTTCCGGTTCGGGCGACACGTTGCCGGGGTGCCCTCGTTACGGTCTGCCGCGGTTCAGCTGTCGATTTCGATATCGAGGCGACCTCGGGCGTGGAGGTCATACTGTCGCCCATGCTTGCGGGCATCCTCATTCGTCCAGGTCGCCTAGCTGATGTGCCAGGCATCATCACACTGTTCGCCTCTGTCGCGGAGGAACGTGACAGCATCGGCACTGAACCCGGCTTCGACGTCGCCCAACGCCAGTCCCGCATCCTCACCTCAATCGAACAGGGTGCAAACTGCGTCCTGGTCGCTGCGAGGGAAGACCTCGTTGTGGGCAGCCTTAGCGTCCAGGTGCAACATAACGTGGGCTCGCTGGGCATGATGGTCGCCCGCCAACACCGTAGGCAGGGCATCGGCGGTCGGCTATTGGATGAAAGCCTGCGCTGGGCCCGCGAGCGCGGACTGCACAAAGTGGACCTTCAAGTGTGGCCTCACAACACTGCAGCGATAGCCCTCTATCGCTCCCGCGGCTTTACCGTCGAGGGCCGGCTGCGCCGCCACTACCGTCGGGCCAACGGACAACTATGGGACGCGGTCACCATGGGCCTCCTGCTCGACACACACAGTCCTGGCTCTTCGTATCCCGACGCCGAGAACCTTTGACGACGCAGGATCGGAAGGTGTCTCCCATGTGGTTGCCGCACGTCCCGCAAGCGATTCTTTACGAAACGATCATCAGCTCGGAACTGAGTGCCCCACTGTGCGTATCCTGCGCTGACGGGACAGCTGATGAAGACGCCTCGGCCTGTCAGTCCAGCCTGTCGATGATCTCGGCGGGTCGTTCGACGGCCTTGCTGTGATGGTCCTTGGCACCATGTAGCCAAGGACCACGTCGGTGTCGAGCAGCCCGCGCTGCTCCTGCGCGAGCCACCGAATCATGGGGAAGTTGGACTCCACCACGCGGTCAAACTCATCGCGCCCGGTGTAGCCACCGGGGATGTGACGCCATTGGGCAAGCCACCGT
>JALZCN010000717.1 GCA_030863045.1 Actinomycetota bacterium
CGGTGGCCGCGGACGGAACGGTGGGCGTGGCGGTATGGCTCACGATCGCCGGCTGCCCGATGCGTGACACCATCACGTCCCGGGTCACCAAGGCGGTGTTGACCGTGCCGGGCGTGCGCGACGTACGGGTAGAACTCGACGTGATGAGTGACACCCAGCGCACCGCGTTGCGCCGGCAACTGCGCGGCAATGCCGAGGAGCCGCGGATCCCGTTCGCCGAGCCGGCATCACTGACCCGGGTGTACTGCGTCGCCTCGGGTAAGGGTGGGGTCGGCAAGTCCTCGGTGACGGTGAACCTGGCGGCCGCGATGGCCGATCGGGGCCTGTCGGTCGGGGTGGTCGACGCCGACATCTACGGCCACTCGGTGCCGGGCATGCTCGGCACCACCGCGCGCCCGACCCAGGTCGAAAAGATGATCATGCCACCGACCGCGCACGGCGTGAAGGTCATCTCGATCGGCATGTTCATCAAGGACAACACTCCGGTGGTGTGGCGGGGACCGATGCTGCACCGCGCGTTGCAGCAGTTCCTTGCCGACGTGTTCTGGGGCGACCTCGACGTGCTGCTGCTCGACCTGCCGCCCGGCACCGGGGACATTGCCATCTCGGTGGCTCAGCTCATCCCCAACGCCGAGATCCTCGTGGTCACCACTCCACAGCGAGCTGCCGCGGACGTGGCGATGAGGGCCGGCGCGATCGCTCTGCAGACGCGCCAGCGGTTGATCGGCGTGGTGGAGAACATGTCGTGGTTGGAGATGCCAGACGGCTCACGTAACCACCTTTTCGGTTCCGGCGGGGGCAAGGTGGTCGCCGACTCGCTGGCCCGGTCATTGGGTAGTGAGGTTCCACTGCTGGGTCAGGTGCCGTTGGACCCCCGGATGCGCGAGACCGGCGATGCCGGCACTCCGCTGGTGCTGACCGATCCCACGTCACCAGCGTCCGTCGTGCTACGTGAGGTGGCCGACCGGCTCGCGACGCGCTCGCGCGGTCTGGCCGGACGTCTCCTGTCGGTGACTCCCAGTTCCCGGTGAGCTTCAAGAACAGTCAGGTCGCGTCAGGGTCGAACGGTGCGCGCTCGCCAGGCTGTAGCGGCCGTTGGACCGGAGTGCCCCGGCCGGTGGCCGCGGCGTAACCGTTGGGTTTGATCGCACCGTCGAAGGTGTCACCGTCCAGGTCGTCGAACAAATGACGGGTGACCGCGCTGCGAGGGTTGAAACTGCGCAACCCACGCAGGTCTTGCAGAGGCTCCCGGAGCTCGTCGAATTCCGGACCCAGTTCGGAGCGCAACTGCTCGCGGGCCCCATTGGCGTACTCCCGGACCTGGCGCACGGTACGGCCCAGCCATGCCGCCGCCGACGGCAGGCGCTCAGGACCCAGAATCAACAGCCCGGCGACAACGAGAATCAGAAATTCCCATGCGTTGATGCCCAACACCCGCACCACCTCCTTCGCCCGTGCCGGCCGGCACCCTCAGCCTAACCTGCTACGGCGGTGGGGACGGGTGCAGCGGGGCATTGAGCTGATCATGCCGCGAGCGGTCAGTCGGACTTCAGCGTGACCGTCACGACCAGCGGGCGCCGGTCCCGGACCAGTGAAATGGATACCCGTTCGCCAATAGCCCGCTCACGGATCGCGACGGTCAACGCATCGGCGCTTGCTATGGCCCGCTCGCCAACCTTGGTGATCACATCGTTTTCCAGGATGCCGGCCTCGGCTGCGGCACTACCCTGCTGCACGTTTTGCACCCGAGCGCCGTCGGACGTGCCGTCGGTCACCGAGGCAGCGTTGACGCCCAGCTCAGCGTGCTGGTAGTGCCCGGTGCGAATCAGTTCCTGCGCGATCGTCCGGGCCGTGTCGATCGGGATGGCGAAGCCGAGCCCGATGGAGCCCCGATCGCTGACACCCAACGTGCGGATCGCTGTGTTGATGCCCACCACCGCACCCGCACTGTCCACCAGCGCCCCACCGGAGTTACCGGGGTTGATCGCCGCGTCAGTCTGGATGGCGTCAATCACCGCATTACCGTGGCCACCGTCGCCCTCCAGCCGCACGGGCCGATCAACGGCGCTGACGATGCCGCTGGTCACCGTCCCGGCTAGGCCGAGTGGAGAACCGATAGCGATCACCGAGTCGCCCGGCTTGAGCGTCGCTGAGCTGCCCAACTGCGCTACGGTCGGATTGGCCACGTCCGCCTTCACCACTGCGAGATCGGTCTTGGGATCCCGGCCGACGATCTTCGCCTGCACTCGGGTGCCGTCACTGAACACCGCTTCCAGGACGGACTGCGGGAGGTTCGCGGCAGGGGCCACGACATGGTTGTTGGTCAACAGGTAGCCGCGGGGATCGATCACTACGGCAGAACCGAAACCACCCTGATCGCCAACCCGGAACTCCAAAGACACCACTGCCGGCAGCACCCGATTGGCTACCGCCGCCACTGAGCCCGCCGGTCGATCGACAGCCGGCTGTACCTGTGCCAGCGTGGCGTCAGGGTCGTTGAGCAGGGTGCCGCCCTCCGCGGTGAGCCGCCCCACGAGCCCCCCGACTCCGCCAAGCGACAGCACTACCGCCACCAGCCCGGCGAGCGCCCGATTGCTCAGTCGACGGCCGAACAGCACTTCCCGAAGGCTGAGCCGGGCGCCCGGCCGCAGAGGATCGTCGGAGCCCGGGCGGCGCGGCGCAATCGCAGGCGCACCCAGGACGGC
>JALZCN010000718.1 GCA_030863045.1 Actinomycetota bacterium
GTGACCAACAGCCTGCGGCTGCGCCGCTTCACCTCGCAGATCGACCAGCCGACTGCCATGGCACACGTGCGAAGCGAGACCCGGCACGCCCCAACGGTAGTCGCAACGCCCTGCTGACCCTACCTGCATAACTTTATACCCCTGGGGGTATAAGATAGAGTGGTGGCTGAAGAAGCCGACATTTGACACAAGGAGATTTCGCCATGTCCGAACAGAAGGTAGGTCACGACGCGCACCACCAGGCCAGTCACGGTGCCGCTCCGGACACAGCTCAAGGGCGTCGTGAGTTGAATCGGCTGGCGGTGACGGCCACCGCCCATTGCCTCACCGGCTGCGCTATCGGTGAAATCCTGGGTCTGGTCATCGGCACCGCCCTGGGTTGGAGCAACGGTGCCACGATCGTTTTGGCAATTGCGCTGGCGTTCCTGTTCGGCTACTTGTTCACCATCGTCCCGGTGCTGCGTTCGGGCCTTAAGCTCGGCGCCGCGCTCGGAGTGGCCCTGGCCGCCGACACCGTCTCTATTACCGTCATGGAGATCGTCGACAACGCGATCATGCTGTTCATCCCCGGGGCAATGGATGCCGGGTTGAACAGCTGGCTGTTCTGGGGCGCGCTTGCCGTTGCGCTGGCAATTGCATTTGTGGTGGCCCTGCCGGTTAACCGAGCCATGATTCGCCGCGGCAAGGGCCACGCCGTAGTGCACCAGTACCACCACTAAAACAATCAACCTGAAGCAGTGCGTCTCCTGCTACGGCGTCACCACCACATCTGACAGGTACGGCTCGGTCGACCAGCAGCCCAGGCGGACCGTACCTCATAGGGCGTCACAGGCAGGAACTTTTACACGGTTATCAGCATTGACTCCACCAGATACTAGGCAGAAGGGACGGTCTCCGATGATGGATGGCGGAATGATGGGCGGCGGGATGATGGCGGCCATGGGGATTTGGATTTTTCTCGTGATCGCGACGCTACTAGCCATCCTGGTTTTCTCGATCCTCGGCAGTGTCTGGCTGGTCCGTCGGCTACGCCAGGGCGTAGATGGCTCCGCGGTTTCACGGAACATCGACAGTGCTCGCGACACGCTGCGGCAGCGGTACGCGGCTGGAGAGATCGACGACGACGAGTACCAGCGTCGACTGTCCACACTGAGCCGACAGTGAGCCGACACCAGACAACAAGTGCAACGTCCGGCCGCCGAACTGAACTGCGGAAGGACCATGACGATGCCCGTCAGCGCTAGCAGCGGCGGCGGTACTGGGACCGGCATTCCCACAGCTATGACTGGCAGATGCGGCTACTGGACTGGGTGCTGTTCAGCGACACTCCGCGCTGGATCTGCTCCCGGCACGGAAGAGTGCTGGAGGTGGCCATCGGCACCGGGCTCAACCTGAGGCCCGCCAAGACCAAACTCACCAGAGCTTGACCACACCGTCGTTTCCCGCCGAGACCTGTAACTTTTTCAACATCAGTATGGTGTGCACCTGATACGTCGAGGGGTAGGCCAGTTCACCTGTCCGACGATCGGCGCAACACACTGACATCGGCCGGATGTCGCAGTGACACGATCGTGAGCGAAGGCCTTCAACATTGGCTATAAGATCCATCGAAGCGCGATTCTCAGTAGCCGAGTAGCGGGATGGCTGCTGCAAAATAGTGCAGCCAATTGGGTTTCCGTAGAGGCGTGGCGCTACGGTAGGCCAGGTTGGCGTTGTACATCGCAGGCGTTGACGAGTGGTTGCCAGAGTGGGTGGGGGTTGGCTGGAACGACGAGGTGCGCTTGGTGACGTGCGCGGGTCATGACGACGTAGAGCAGGCGTGACCCGTCGGGGTAGGGCTCGATTTCGTGTCCGTAAAACTCGTCGGCTCCAGCAGCAGGATGGTGGTATCTGCCTCTCGGCCTTTCGTTTGGTGCAGGTTCATGACCTGGATGGGGTGCCGGCGGTTGGGGAGGTTGCCAACGAGCGTCTCGTTGCGAGCCCGCAGCAGTTCGGCGGTGACGGTGGCGAGGCTGGGATCGTCGCCCGCCACACGTAGGGTGCCGCGGGTGCGTTGGGCGGCTTGAACCCAGGTCTCCTGTCCGCGGAAGGTGCCGATTCGGGCATACGCGCCTGCAACGATGTCGGCGAGGTGGTCGAGATCAGGTGAGGTTCCGGCGGCGGACTGCAGGTCAGTAATGAGTTGACCGAGTGCGTGTTCCAGTATCGGGTTGGTGGCGTAGTAAAGCTGTTGGGCGAGTGGAGGGGGTGGATTTGTGTTCCTGCCGCCAAGGGTGGCGGTGATGTAGACGGCCAGGGTGCGGCGCAGCGGAACGTTGGCGTCGCCTAGAGCGAATTGAACGAGCGCAAGTTGAGCCAGTAGGGCTTCACCGTATGCC
>JALZCN010000721.1 GCA_030863045.1 Actinomycetota bacterium
GTTCGCCACGTCGGGCCACCGACGGCTCAGCGGAACCCTGGGACTCGATGATCTTTACGGCAACGTGGGCGATCAGGCGGTCGTCTGGGTCGCTCAGGCGCAGGGCGGTGATCGTTTCGATGCGCGCTATGCGGTAGGCGACGGTGTTGGTGTGCAAGTGCAGCATCCTGGCGGACTGCTTGTGGCTGCCGTGGTGGTGCAGGTACACCGACAACGTGCGCACCAGCTGTGTGCGGTGTTCGGTGTCATAGTCCAGCAACGACCCGAGCACGTCGCGGGCGAATCCCATCAACTGTTGCATATCACCGATCGTGCACAGCAGCCGGTAGATGCCCAGCCCGTCGTAGCGGACCGGCCGGCCGGCCCGGCCCAGACGCAGCCCCAGGTCGATCGCCCGCTCAGCTTGGCGCACCCCGCGGGGCGCGAGCTCCGGGGAGTCCACCGGCTCGCTCACCCCGCAGGTGGCGCCTGAATCCAGCTGGCACAGCGCGGCCAGAGCTTCGGTCCTCGGGTCACCCGGGACGATCAGGACCAGCGCGCTGTCTCGCACTGCCGCGGCCGCCTCCGGTAACACCGCGGCAACCTGCTGGGCCCAGCCCGGGTCCGACGGAGCCGGGCGCAGCATGGCGATGCGCAGCGGTGCGTCATCTGGCAGACCCAGGGACCGGGCTTTGCGCCGGGCGTCCTGAGCATCCAGGAAATGACCCGAGACCAGGGCGTCAACCACGCTGCTGCGGTAGCGCAGATCCAGTTCAGCGCTGGTCTGCTCATGGGCCAGGGTCAACGCGAACAGCGTGGCGGCGTAGGTGACGGTGAGGAATTCGGCGTCGTCGGGCTGCGCGCCGTAATCGGGTGCTGCGCCGTCCTCATCGAGCACCAGCAGGTAGCCCAGACTGGTATCGCGAACCACCACGGGCGCCACCAAGCAGGCTTGATCGAGCAGCGACCCGGGGATGGCCGGGATCCGCAATGGCCGCCGCGCCGCCTCCAGCGCGCGAAGTAGCCGGTCAACGCTGGGATCGGTGCGGTTCCAGCGCAGCCCCCGCAACGAGCCGGCCCCGCCGCACTGGGCCCGCAGCCGGAACGCGGTGTCCAGCAACACAATCCGCTTGCCGACCAATTGGGCGAACACCTCGGTGAGCCGCACCGGGTCGGCCCCACCCAGCGCCGCATCCGCCAGTTCATCGCAGACCGCCATGGTCCGCCGGTAGATCGAATTCTGCCGGGACAGACCCGTCAGCCCGGTATCGCCTTCCCGCATGCGAGCCGGCTCGTAGAGCCCCGAGTTCGTCCCGGGCTGCGTCACGGACTCCCCCGTAGCTGCGCCAGAGCGCTCACCAGCTGCGCCGCCGGTTCGTCCATCCCACTGGGTACGTGCACCACCACACCGGAGATCAGGTTTCGCAACTTCTCCACGACGCCCACTGAGTGTTCGACGGTCTGCTCGGGCTTGTCCCGGTTGCGACGGGCGGCAGCGAGAACCGACAGCGGGATCGATACTTCGGGGACCTCGTAGGACAGCCGTTGCAGGGTCTGGACGTCCTCGAAGGGAGCCAACGTCGCGAGCACCGGCAGGGTCACCCCTCGGGCCCGCAGCGCGCCGAGCACCCGGCTCGCCTCCTCGACGTCGTAGATCACTTCGGTGACCAGGAAGTGCGCCCCGGCGCGGCACTTGGCCTCCGCTTTCTCCAGCTCGGACGCCAGATCATTGACGGCTGTGCCCAACGTGGCACCGATCACGAATTGGGTCCGCTCAGCGATGGCGACGCCCCGCCAGTCGATGCCCTCGTTGAGCGCGGCGAGCATGGAGATGAGCCCCACTGAGTCCACATCCCACGGCGACCCGGCTCCGAGACTGGGATAGTCACCGGCCACCCGTGGGCTGCCGGTACGGCATACTACAATCCGCAGCCCGAGCGCATGCGCGCCGAGCATGTCTGCCTGTAGGGCAGCGAGATTGCGGTCGGCGGCCTCGACCGGCAGCAGCACCTCGCTGCCCACCCGCTCGCTGACCACCACGGCGGCGCCCACCGGACTGATTCGCGCTGCCGGCGGCGCCGCTTCGATGATGGCCAGCACCCCCGCGCCGGCCGCGCGCAGCATCGTCGCCCGGGTGAGGAACTCAGGCACCTGCGGACCGTTCGGGGCCCGTAGCCCGCCGGCCACCAGCAGCTCACCTTCCCAATGCGGGGGCCAGCCGCCGGCCGGGGTCGGCTGTACCGCACGAGTCCCGGCCACCAAGGCACGCCGGGCAGCTGCGGACCCGTGGGTTTCGCCGGCCGGAGCTCGCTGGACCGGCGGCAGTGCGGCGACCGCATGGGAGATGGCCCGCACATGGGCGGGTGTCGTGCCGCAGCAGCCGCCTAGCAGAGTGGCTCCACCGGCCACGAACTGCGCCGCAGCCGCACCGAAGTACGCCGCGTTACGGGCATAGCGGACCTGCCTGCCCAGGCGCTGTGGTAAGCCCGCATTAGGCTGTGCGGACACCGGCAGATCGGTTGCCCGGGCCAGCTCAGCGACAACGCCCACCAGCACCGCAGGACCGACCGTACAGTTGGCTCCCAGTCCGGTCACCCGCAGACCGGACAACACTGCGGCCACCTCCGCGGCAGCCTCCCCACGCAGGGTCCGGCCGTCGTCACCGAAGGTCAGCTGCGCCACCACCGGCAGGTCGCTCTCCGACACCGCGACCTCGACCGCCTGGACCATCGACTCCAGATCGCCGAAGGTCTCGAGGATCAGCAGGTCGACCCAGTCGGACAAGGCTGCGATCTGCTCGCGCAACGTCTCGGCTCGGGCACTTGCGGGCACTCGGCGCACCGCGGGCGCGCTGACCGCTGGTCCGACCGACCCAGCGACGAGTACCGGGTGCCCGGCACGCTGGACGGCTTCGCGCGCCAGCCGGGCGCCGGCGACGTTGATCTCAGCGACGCTGTCTTCGAGTCCTACTGCAGCCAGCCGGAGCCGGTTCGCGCCGAAGGTGTTGGTCTGCAGGATCCGGGCACCTGCGCCGACGTATGCCGTATGTAGGTCACGGACCAGGGCCGGGCGCGACAGGTTGAGCTCGGGTAGTGAACCGTCCAGTGATGCCCCGGCCGCATGCAGCATGGTGCCCATGGCGCCATCGCAGACCACCACCTGGCCCGCGCGAAGCTCCTCGATCACCGCGCGGAGCCCTCGTGCGTCCACTGTCTCGCCTCCTGGTCTGGAAAGAATTCTTCCCCCCGGCAGCCACCGAGACCAGACGGATTAGATGATCAGCAGCTAAAAGGATGTGATTCCGTGGTGATTGAGCAGGAGAATGCCGAGTTCGCGGGCCCGCGCCGCGGCCTGGGTGTCACCCTCAGCCGCCGCAACGATCGATCCCTTCATCAAGATGTGCCACTGCCGGGCGAAGGAGTCGGCGTCCGCGATCCCAGCTTGCGTTGCAAGCTCGCACAGGTAGTTGCGGATGTTTGCCAGATGCTTGGCACTGGCAAGCCGGACCGCACTGTTCCGGTCGGTCACCTCAAGTAGCGTGGTCACGAATGAGCATCCCTCGAAATCCGGCCGCGCGAACCACTCGCCGAAGATTTCGAAGATGGCCAGCAGGCGCTGGACCGGGGTGGCACCACGGCGCTGGGATTCGGCCCGCACCCAGCCATGGGTCCACATCGTCTCGCGGCGCTCGAGGAAGGCCAGGATAAGGTCATCCTTTGAGGCGAAATTCCGGTACAGGGTCATCTTGGCGACGCCGGCCTCACCGATCACCGCGTCCACCCCGACGGCGCGCGTGCCCTGGCGGCTGAACAGCTCATACGCTGCCCGCATCACCCGCTCGCGACCGCTCTCAGTATCAGGACCGATGATAGCAACGACGTCAGCGGTTTCCTGGGTTTCCTGGGTTTCCTGGGGAGGTTCCGGGGGGAGTTGTTGGGGCACCATTACCGATCCTGGGAAGACAATTACCTGAGTCTACCAGTGGGCTTTTTCGGCCCGGCGCGGTGGCGCTGTGCGGCGACGCTAAATATGGGCCGATGATGCCATGCCGATCGACTACCTGAACCTGTTCGCGCTGATCCTCGTCGCGGTCGCGGCGCCACTGCTGGTGGACCTACTCCGAGTGCCGGTGCCGGATGCCGTGGCCATGATCCTGATCGGAATCGCGGTCGGCGGCTCCGGTTTGGGCTGGGTGCGGGTCGACGGCGGCGTCGACCTGCTCGCCTCGCTCGGCCTGGCCTACCTGCTGTTCGTCGCGGGTCTGGAGATCCGGACCGACACGTTGCGGGGCCCTGCACTGGTCACCGGATTATGGGCGTTCGTGCTCTCGGCAGCGATCGCTGTCGGTCTGTCGGTAGCCCTATACGCGGCGGGCTTGATCACAAACATCGGAATCATCGTCGCCACGCTGCTGACCACCTCGCTGGGCATCGTGGTCGTCGTACTCAAGGACGCCGGCGTGCTGGACACGCCATTGGGGCAGTTGACGCTGATCGGCGGGTTGCTCGGTGACTTCACCTCGGTTGCACTCATCTCGGTGATCGCTCCGGCGGACGGTACATCGTTGGAGCGCGCGTTGATCGGCCTGGCGCTCTTCTGCACGATCGGGGTGGCACTCGCGCTGGTGTTGGTGAAGCTCAGCACGTTCAACGCGCTGCGGCGGGTCGCCGCCCGGCGAGCCGGTGGAGCTACCCAGCTCGGCGTGCGGCTAGGGCTTCTCACCATGGTCGGCTTCGCCGCGCTCGGCCAGCTCGTCGGGCTGGAAGCCATCCTGGGCGCGTTCGTTGCCGGCGTTGCCGTGTCCGCGATCAGCGACCGTGCGCAGAGTACTGGCGCCACCAGAATGAAGATTGAGGTCATCGGGTTCAGTCTGCTGGTGCCGATCTTCTTCGTCACGGCAGGCCTGAAGTTCGACCTCGCCGCGTTGGCGAGCAGCGCCGCGGATCTCGCCCTTGTGCCGGTGTTGCTGGTCGCGATGATCGCGACACGTGCCCTGCCCACGCTACTGTTCGGCCGGATGCTGACCAAACGCTACATGCTGGCGTCGGGCCTGCTGCTGTCCACCAAGCTGACGTTCGTCGTCGCGGTGGTCCAGGTGGCCAGTACCGCTGGGCAGATCACACCGGCGACCGCCTCGGCGTTGATCACCGCGGCCCTCATCACCGTGGTCGTCCTGCCGACTGCCGCTATGTGGACGCTACGCCGCCGGCCCGACCCGAACCGCCCCGAGGTGGTTCCCGGCTAGCGGCAGCCCGTCCCACCCGATACAGGGAGGCAAGTCCGTTACGCGATGCAGCGGTTAGGCTACTGCCGTGATCAGTCGGACCCAGGGCCCGCTCCGGGTGGTGGTCGTGGATGACCACCAGATGGTGCTCGATGGGTTGCGCGCGATGCTGGCTGGTTATTCCGATCAGGTCGAAATCGTTGGTGAGGCCACCGAACCTGAGCTCGCAATAAAGGTCATCACTGGGCAGGACCCGGACATCACCCTGCTCGACGTCCGGTTACGGGGCTCCAGCGGGCTGGACCTGTGCGCGGAGATCCGCAAGCGGCAACCCGCTTGCAAGGTCGTCTTCCTGACCGTGTACGACGACGAGCAGTATCTTTACCAGGCGCTACGGCTCGGCGCTGCCGGATTCCTGCTCAAGCGAGTGAGTGGAGCGGAGCTGGTCGATCATCTTCAGCGGATCCACCAGGGCGAGGTTCTCATCGATCCCAGCCTGGCAACGAAGGTCGCCATGTCGGTGGCGCACCTGCGCGGTGAGGAGTTCTGGCCGGGGGCACGCCTGGGATTGACGCAGCGCGAGAGCGAGGTGCTCGCGCTCATGGTGGCCGGGCTGTCCAACCGCGCCATCGCCGGCCGGCTCACCGTCAGCGAGGAGACGGTCAAGACGCACGCTCGCGGGATCTACCGGAAGCTGGACGTTCCGGACCGCTCCGGCGCGGTCGCCGCTGCGCTGCGGGAGGGAGTATTCCAGTGATCCGCTCGCGGCTGGGCCTGGCCGACGCCGATTCCGACGCCCAGCTGCTGCATCGGGTGATCGAGATCCTGTCGGCGGGCCTGGACCTCGACGTGGTTGTCCAGCGCGTGGCCGACATGATCACCGAGACCACCTCGACCGACGTCTGCTTCGTGCACCTGCTCGACGAACAGCGCGGACGGCTGCAGCTACGCGGCGCCACGCCCCCCTTCGATCAGTTCGCCCGGCAGATCGAGCTGCCCGTCGGCCAGGGAGTGACCGGATGGGTCGCCGCGCACTGCGCACCGGCGGTGATCACCGACAACAAGCGCGCAGATCCGCGCTACCTCTACATCCCCGAGCTACGCGGGGAAGAGTTCACCTCGATGGCCTCGGTGCCGATGATCACTCGGCCCGGTGATCTCGTCGGGGTGCTCAACGTACACACCCGGGACCGCCGCGAATTCACCAAGGCCGACGTCGAACTGCTGAGCTCGGTGGCGGGTCTAATGGCCGGGGCGATCGAGAACGCCAGCCTGCACAGCAGGCTCGCCGAGCGGGAGGAGGCGATGGAGCGCTTCGCGGAGCGGATCGTGCTGCTCCAGGAAACCGAGCGGCGCCAGCTCGCCGGCGAGATTCACGACGGGATCAGCCAGCGCATTGTCAGCCTGTCGTTTCACCTCTCGGCAGCAGCGGACGCGGTTGCTTCCGACCCGGCCGGCGCGGCCGAGCAGATCGCCCGCGCTCAGGAGCTCGCCGCCGGAGCGCTGGACGAGACCCGGAATGCGATCGCCGGGTTGCGCCCGACGGTGCTGGACGACCTCGGCCTGGCCGCCAGCCTGGAAAGCCTCGCACGGTCGACGCCGCTGCCCAACGTGCTGGTGGACACCGTGACAACCAGCCTGCCTGAGCACGTCGAGACCGCGGTCTACCGGATCGCCCAGGAGGCGCTGCAGAACGTGATGAAGCACGCCAGCGCTGGACACGTGCAGTTGCGGCTGTCAGTGGCCGCCGGCGCGGTGTTGCTGGAGATCTCCGACGACGGCATCGGCTTCGACCCGGCCAGCACAGCCGAACGGGCCGGGCCGGTGGGTTACGGCCTTTCGGGTATGCAGCAGCGTGCCGAGCTGCTGGGTGGGCAGCTCACCGCCGATACCGCCCCGGGCCGCGGCACCGTGGTCCGGTTGCACGTCCCGATCGCCCACGAACGCTGACCAGCCGACGCAGGTCAGGTGGCCACAGGTTCACCG
>JALZCN010000042.1 GCA_030863045.1 Actinomycetota bacterium
AACATCACGTTGAACACCACCATGCGGACCCTCGCCACCGCGGAGGCCAAGGCCGGGAACATCGACCGGGCGAGGGCAGTCGCCGAGCGGATGGTGTCGGTGTTCGATGCCAAGGAACTCGCCCCGCACGTGCTGCAGACCATCCGGCACCAGGCCGCCGACACCGTGGCGGCGATCACCGAAATGACCGGCGAGGGTCAGCAGAACGAGGAAGCGACGCAGGGGTCCAGCCGGCGCGCGGAGGATAAGCGCGACGGGGCGGACCGGTCGCACCGCCGGTTGTGACGGGCTTGGTGCGCAGCCCATGGGCCGACTAGTGGATGACGATCTGGGTGGCGGCGACAGGGATCGCACCGCCGTCGCCGCCGCGCTGCGCGCCGGGCCGGGGCCGCATCGGGTGGGCGTTCCGGTGCTAGTTCGGGTGGTTGTCATCAACGTCGGGACAGCCCGGGTGTGGATGACGGGTGTGCTCGACGGCTCTGAGACCGCCACCCGGCGGCCGTACTACCGGCCTACCGTCCTGCGAGACGGGGAGATCGTAGCCGCGCCTCCGCAGCCCGAGGACCCGCTCGTCGGCCCGCTGCGCCCGGAAGACTTCCGGCGGCTGGAGCCGGGGCAGTGGTTCGACCCCACCGATCGGTCCGGGGGACCGGCCTACCTGCCGCTGTCGACGTTCGACTCCTTCCGACCGAATCGCCCGGGCACATACCGCTACACGTTGGTTCTCGACACCACCGGCCCCGAGGAGCAGTGGATGGGCCGTTTCGGCCAAGAGCCCTTCCGTGCCGGCGTACTGCCGTTGCTCGCCCTGGTCCCGAAGGTCGTCCTCAACGCTGTCGTCGACATCGATGTCGAGCCGTGAGGCTACCTCTGTCAACCCTCTGCGGGGGGTTATCGCCGCGGAAGGTGGTCAGTGTGGCAGCGACCGACGGCACCAGCCAGCTGAGGCGGCGCACGCGCGCAACCGAGGACACCTTCAGTGTGGCGGAATCAGGTGTCCGCGTGCGGGGATCCGTGCTGTTGCAGTATTAGGTCATAGCGATTGCAGAACAATACGAGTGCATCCTGTATTCGCCGGGCGACGCAATCACCGCATACGTCACCACGGCAGTTACTCTCGTTCACCCATCCACCCTTCCCTCGCCCCTAGCTTCGATGGGATAGAGACCCTTGGGCTTTTCGCCTCGGCTTCGCACCCCACAGTACCTATGAAGCACGCAAGGGCAGATAGGAAGAAGACTTATTCAGGCGGGCCTTAGCTAGTTGACGGTTGTGGTTAGATCTGACCTATGGTTAACGGAAGCCATACACGCACCCGGTTGGCTGAACGGCGCGCGACCGATGGTCACACCACGGTGATGGTATGCCTCGAGGAGGTCGCCTGGCTCATTGCTCACCCGCAGGCGGTGGTCGCCGCCAGCCCTCGCCGCACGGACGCTGGTGTGCAGCGCGCGCCATCCGCAGGACCGTCCCGTCCAGCTGACCATCACCGCCCGCGCCGAAGCCATCGTCGGCGGCATCGACCTAGACACCGCCAGACGCCTGCAGACGGTGTTCAACGGTATGAGCCCGCAGGCCCGCCAACACCTTATCGACGTGCTCAGGGAGACCGTACGACGATGCGCCGGTGCCAAGAGATCGCCCTCCTCGCCCGTAACATCCTCGCTCCTTGCGGCATTCACGGAGAGGTTTATTAGAAATGGCCAACGAGGCTGGCAGTGCTCAGTACGAGATAATGATTGAAGGAGAGACCCATCCATGGGCCACGGACACTATCTCGGTGGCCGACATTCGCGAACTCGGAAACCTTCCCGCGGACGCGTCCATCATCGAGCAAGATCTGCGGGACGGCACCGAACGAACACTGACTGAAGATGAAGTTCTGCGTCCCGGTAAAATTAAAGAAGGCACGAGATCTACCAAGAAGCGGGTCAACTTCAGGAAAGGGTGATCTGCAGCGTCCGCGGTGGCAGGTCCTAACCGGCGAACCTACTTTCTTGTGGTGCTGCTCGTGTCGCCCGTCTCGCCGCGCTTTTCCTGCTCAGCGGCAGCGACGTTGTTCTTCACCTGCAGGAAGCTGTCCGGCGTGACGGAGATGGAGTCGATGCCGGCGCTTACCAGGAACCGGGCGAAGTTGGGGTCGTCGCTGGGTCGCTGACCGCACAGACCCACCTTGCGGTGCTTGCCGTGGGCTGAGCCGATCACGTTTTCGACGCTCTTCGTGACAGCCGGATTGCTCTCATCGAACAGTTGCGCCAGCCGTTCGGAGTCGCGGTCGACGCCGAGCATGAGCTGGGTGAGATCGTTGCTGCCGATGGAGAACCCGTCAAAGCGGTCGGCAAAGTCCTCCACGAGCAGGATGTTGGAGGGGACCTCCGCCATCACGTAGACCTGCAAGTCGTTGCGTCCGCGGGGCAGCCCGTGATTGGCCATGACCTCAAGGACTCGATCGGCTTCCTCCAGGGTACGGCAGAACGGGATCATGACGACCGTGTTGGTCAGCCCCATGTCATCCCGAACCCGCCGGACGGCCTGGCACTCGAGGCCGAAACCCTGCCGGTAGCCCTCGCTGTAGTAGCGGCTCGCTCCACGCCAGCCCAGCATGGGGTTTTCCTCCCCGGGCTCGAACGCCGTACCGCCGATAAGCCTCGCGTATTCGTTGGTCTTGAGATCACTCATCCGGACAATGACCGGCTTAGGCCGCCAGGTGGCAGCGATGCGGGCGATCCCGTAGGCCAGGCGTTCGACGAAGAACTCGGTCTTGTCCTCGTAACCGCGGGTCAACTCGGCGATCCGGTGACGGGCGTCGGTGTCCTCGAGATCGTCGAAGCGGATGAGCGCCATCGGGTGGATCTGAATCTGGTTGTTGATGATGAACTCCATCCGGGCCAGACCGACTCCGTCGGCCGGTAGCCGCCACCACCGGAAGGCGGCTGAGGGGTCGGCCAGATTCAGCATGACCTCAGTCTTCGTTGCAGGGATGTCGGCGAGGTCGATCTCACATTCCTGGTAATCGAGGATCCCCTCGTAGACGACGCCCTCCTCGCTCTCGGCGCACGAAACGGTGATCTCCTGCCCGCTCGACAGGACGGTCGTGGCATCACCAGTACCGACGACAGCGGCCACGCCCAGTTCTCGGCTCACAATGGCGGCATGGGAGGTGCGGCCGCCGTGGTCGGTGACGATCGCCGCCGCCCGCTTCATGATCGGCTCCCAGTCAGGGTCGGTGATGCCGGTGACGAGTACTGCACCGTCTTCGAACCGGTCGATCTCGTCGGCGCTGCGCAGGCTGCAGACCTTCCCGACGGCGATGGCGTCACCGATGGCCAGACCGCTGGTCAACCGCGTGCCGTGTTCGATCAGTCGGTACGAACGCATGATCGAGGCATCTTTGCGCGCCTGCACCGTCTCGGGTCGTGCCTGGACGATGTAGAGTTCACCGCTCGTGCCGTCCTTGGCCCATTCCATGTCCGTCGGACCGCCGTAGTGGTCCTCGATCACGGTCGCCCACCTGGCCAGCTGCAGTATTTCCCGGTCATCGAGGACGAAGGCCAGCCGTTCCTTCTCCGTTGTCTCGACAATCTTCGTCGGGTCGTCGCCGGATTCGCTGTAGACCATCTTGGATCGCTTCCCCCCGACCTCCTTGGAGATCACCGGGGTCAATGTCTCGCTTTCCAGCAGTGGCTTGAAGACCAGGTACTCGTCCGGGTCCACCGTTCCCGCGACCACGGACTCGCCCAGACCCCATGAGGCGTTGACGAGCACCACATGCGGAAAGCCGCTGTCGGTGTCGATGGAGAACATCACTCCAGCTCCTGCTTGGTCCGAGCGAACCATTTCCTGCACCCCGATGGAAAGG
This sequence comes from Actinomycetota bacterium, assembly GCA_030863045.1. GTDB lineage: Bacteria > Actinomycetota > Actinomycetes > Mycobacteriales > Pseudonocardiaceae. The sequence goes on from JALZCN010000042.1 coordinate 3,860, forward strand.
GCCACCTTGAGGTGGTCAAAGCCGTGGTGCTGCCGGTAGCTGATCGCCCGGTCTGTGAAGAGGGACGCGTAGCAACGTTTGCAGGCATCCAGCAAAGCCACCTCGCCCGTGACGTTGAGGAAGGTCTCCTGTTGACCGGCGAAGCTAGCCTCGGGAAGGTCCTCGGCCGTGGCACTGCTGCGCACCGCCACGTCTGGATTCTCTCGCTGCAGGCGACCTCCGAGCTCCCGGTACGCGTCCCTGATCTCCTGGGCGAGGTGTGGTGGGAACTCGGCGTCCATAATCATCCGGCGGACGGCGTCGCCCACCTCTGCCAGGTCTGCGCCGCGGTGCAATGCGCCGATCTGCTCGGAGATGGGCGTGCGCAAGTTGTTGGCATCCAGGAATTTCCAGTACGCCTGGGCGGCGGTGGCAAACCCACCTGGCACTCGGATGCCCTTCGGCGACAGGTTCCGGATCATTTCTCCGAGCGAGGCGTTCTTGCCGCCGACCAGGGCGACGTCACCTAAGCTGAGATCCTCCAACCATCTCACCAGACCCTGCTCGGCCATAGCGGGTTCCTTCCCTGAGATCACGCGGACACTCCCACTTTCGCGATGCCCACGCCACTAGGTGTGGTAATGCAATTCTGCCCTGCAGGTTGCGCGAGAGGATGGCTGCACCGTCCGCCAGTACGGATCACTGGGTGTTCGAGTCATCGCTGGCTGCCTCGTGCGATCACACCGTCAATGAGCAGAGATACCCCGATGCCTGCTGACCAGACATGCTTGACCAGCAGGATGCCTTCTCCGGGGGCATAAACTGCCCTGCCGGATCCTTGGGGTACGCGGGTAAAGCCGGAGCAAGGCAGCGAGGACCCGGTAAGCGCTGCTGCGGCGACGGCGGAGGGTCGGCTCCGACGGCGATCTCGGTTGCGGGCAGAGGTTGTTGATCGTATAAGCGATACGCCGGGGCGGGATCCGAAAAGTGCCTACAGCCGGCTTGGATCGGACCGCTGAGGTTCGCGACCCCGGCGGTTCACCCGCGGCCCACTTGGGTAACACTGCCGCGATGACGCGGGGAGTCGTGGCCGCCGGGCATCCACAGACCGCTGAAGCGGGCGCGAGCGCGCTGCGTGCGGGTGGCAACGCGGTCGACGCCGCCCTCGCCGCGATGTGCGCGTCCTTCGTCTGCGAGCCGCTGCTAACGGGCCTGGGCGCCGGTGGCTACATGCTTGTCGGTGCCCCCGATGGGGACGACGTGCTGCTGGACTTCTTCGTCGAGGCGCCCGGGCACGGCGGCGACCCGCCGCACCGCGCCGAGCTCGTGCCGGTCTCAATCTTCTTCGGTGACGTGGTCCAGGTCTTCCACGTGGGCGCCGCCTCCGTCGGCACCTACGGTTGCCCGGCGGGCATTTGCGCGGCGCACGCGCGGTTTGCTTCGCTGCCCCTGGCCGAGTTGGTGGCGCCCGCTGTGCGGCTGGCTCGTGAAGGCGTGGCGCTCAACGCCCGTCAGGCCCACCTCCTCGAACTGCTCTCGCCGATCATCGCCAGCTCCCCGGAGGCGCGCGCGCTGTTCGCCAAGGCGTCGCCGCGCGAGGGTGAGGTGCTGCGTCTGCCGGATGTGGCCGATGGCCTGGAGCGCTTGGCGGCCGAGGGTGCGGCGCCGTTCTACACCGGCGAGGTCGCCACGGCCGTGTGCGACTGGGTGGCTGAGCGCGGCGGCGTACTGTCACCGGCCGACCTCGCCGCTTACGAGGTGGTAGCACGTGAGCCGATCGACGTCTCCTACCGTGGCCTGCGTGTGCGGACAAACCCCCCGCCTTCGGCCGGCGGCATTCTGATCGCGGCGGTCCTGGCCGGGCTGGACCGTGAGCCGGCCCCGCCCACCCCGGAGCGGCTCGTCGCGGCAATGATCGATGCCCAGCGCGCGCGCACCACAGCGTTCATGGACAGCCTGAATCTGGAGGGCGTGCACCTTCACGGCTTTCAGGAGGAATTCCTCGGCGCCCGTCGGGGCAACACGACGCACATCTCGGTAATCGATCAGGACGGTTGGACCTGTACGACGACGGTCAGCAACGGGTCTTGCTCGGGCGTCGTCGTCCCCGGGACCGGGCTGCACCTGAACAACATGCTCGGCGAAGCGGATTTGAACCCCTCGGGCTTTCACCAGCATCCACCGGGCCGCCGGCTGCCGTCGATGATGGCGCCAACGCTTGCCCGGCGGGCGGATGGCGCTGTCGAGCTGGCCTTGGGCTCGGCGGGCTCTAACCGCATCCGCTCGGCGATCCTCCAGGTGATCTCCAACGTCGTGGACCGCGGCATGGGACTCGCCGAGGCAGTCGAGGCCCCGCGGCTACACTGGGAAGGCGGCGTGCTCTACGTCGAGCCCGGCGCCGAGCCCACGAACCTGGAAGGGATCGGGATCGCGCGCTTCAACGGGCCCGATGTCTTCTTCGGCGGCTGCCAGGCAGTGCGGCGCGACCCAGACTCGGGCCAAATGGTTGGTGCCGGCGACCCGCGCCGCGGCGGCGCCGTCATCGCGGTGTGAGCGTCGCCGCCACGCCTTCGCCTCACGCCGGACCTCCAAGCCAACGGCCGTCGTCAACCGCCGGGGGTGCCGAGGCGTTGTGGGTGTCCATTGCGTAGGCGGGAAGCAGGCGAGATTTCGCTGCGCTGCCTCGATCAGATGGCGCGGGAGTTTGGTAAAGATCGTTAAGGCCAGCTGCACCTATGGCGGACCTAGCACCGCCTGTTACTCGCCCGAGGCAGCGCGAAGTCCAGCTCGGCGGAGGAATTCTGGGACGTCGATCTCTGGGGACGTTTGTTCAGCGTATAGGGCAAGGTCACAGAACAAGTTGATCATGTGGCTGAGAGCGCCGTAGGCTCTGCGACTCACCTGATCAGCTGCGTTCTCCATACATTCGGTAATCACAGCCCGGAGCGCCTGCGGAGTCCGCGGAAGCTCCACAGACCACTCCAGCTCTTGTCCGGCGAGATCTTCGGCCAATCTCGATAACCCTGCGGTAACCTCCGGGTCGTGCGGGTCTTTGCCGTCGCGGTTCGCGAAATAGATTTGCGCGGCGAGGCCAATCACGAGCTGTTGGAGCTCAGAGTCGTCCATGGCGTACGAGTGTGCTTGAGTCGAAGCGCGGTTGATCGGGTAGGTGGACGGACAGGCGGCAGGTCACACGAAGTGAATCGGCCCGGCGAGTCCGGAGGCTCAGGTTGTTGAGGCTCCAGCGTCGGTGGGTGGTAGGTGTTGGCTGGCCCCACGCCACTGGTGCCATGCCAGTCAGATCAATGATCAGGCGATGACCGTTCATACTACCACTGCTCGTCCCGGCCATACGACACTCCGTAGATGCTGCTTCGAATTGCCTTCAGCTGGAGTAAGCTAAGTACCCTACTCAACTACGGCGAGAGCGTCAATCTCGACAAGCATACCCGTCGGCAATTGTGCGTAGACAGTTGTGCGCGCCGGGAAAGGCTCCATCAGGAATTCGCTCAAGACGCTGTTCATCTCCCTGAAATGGCCCTCTTCGGTGAGGTATACATGCAGCATTACCACATCAGCAAAAGAGGCGCCAGCCTCTTTGAGGAGCTCTTCTATGTTGGTCATCGCCTGTCGAAGCTGCTCGTGGATTCCTTCACAGAGAATACCGGAACGGGGGTCAGTACCTACTTGTCCCCCGATTGCTAAGATGTTTCCGCGTCGGATTGCCTGCGAATGTGGCCCTACTGGCGGCAGGGTCTTCTCGCTGGAGATCACCATGGACTCCATTTTATTCCTTCCTTGTCGCAGCTAGGCTGGTCGGGTCAGCTCGCGCTGCAGCTGGGGGTGGTGGATTTAAGATTTGGTGGGAAGCTGAGTGAGGACGGATGAGGGGCACGCGGTACTGCGCTCACGCGGAGTTCCCCGTAGCGCAGTCACGAAACCTGGCCAGCAGGGTTAAGGGCGATCCGCAGCGCTGCAGAGGTCAGGGGCCACGACCACGGGAGCAGCGCGCCGAGCGCTCGTCCGCTGGCCTGCCGTCAATCAGCCGCTGCATCTGACGCCTGCTAACTAGAACGGTCCGAGGGCCGCCGGGAGATCGAGGCTAGCTGACGCAGGGCATTGAGGTAGCCATCGGCGCGACCGCTGGTGTGGCTGGCACCGTCGACGAGATCGGCGGGTTGGTGGCGTTGTCGCTGGCGTTGGCTAGCTCTGCCATGAACTGCTGGACCTGCGCACGATCGACTTGTACCGCCTGGCCTGCAGGGGTCGGCAGGTCGGTGCGACCGGTTGGGATGGTCCGGAAATCGATAGATCCCTCGCTCATCGAGCCTGCCTGCTCGAGCAGCCCAGCAAGGTTCCAGCCGGGGTCGATGATGACGTAGCGTGCGATTGCCTGGCGCAGCGCGGCCAATGCTTCGGGATTGGTCAGCACGCCGCCGGAGAACAGCCGGTGGACCAGCCCTGACAGGTACGCC
>JALZCN010000098.1 GCA_030863045.1 Actinomycetota bacterium
GTCCAGGACGACCCTGCGCTGGCTCGGGGAGTCAACGTGGTGGGAGGCTCCGTGGTGCTCGCCGAGGTCGCCCACGCGCACGGCCGCGAGTACTTGCCGCTGGCCGAGGCGCTCGGGTGAGTGCTGGTCTGGCCCAGCACGATGGTGAGATGCCGCCGGCGCTGGCCGCGGTGATCTCTGATTATCTGGATCACCTCGCGGTGGAGCGCGGCACGTCAACCAACACGCTGGACTCCTACGCTCGTGATCTGCGTCGCTACGGCGCTTACCTGGCGGCGGCCGGGGCCACGGAACTCGCCGCGGTACGCGAGGAGCAGGTGACCGGATTCCTCGCGGCGCTGCGCGACGGAGCCCCCGGCCATCAGCCGCTGGCGCCGTCCTCCGCGGCCCGGGCGCTGGTGGCGGCTCGTGGGTTGCACCGGTTCGCCTTTCGAGAAGGGCTGGTGCCGGTCAACGTCGCGGCCGATGTCCACCCGCCGAGCCCGCCAAAGCGGCTGCCCAAGGCTTTGGGCGTGCCTGACGTGCTGAGGTTGCTCGAGGTGTTCTCGGTCGAAGGGGGACCCCGCTGTCTCCGGGACCGGGCGTTGCTGGAACTGCTGTACTCCACCGGCGCGCGGATCTCCGAAGCGATCGGGCTGGACCGGGACGACGTCGACGGTCCAGCCCGCACCGTGCTGCTGCGCGGCAAGGGCGGCAAGCAGCGGCTGGTGCCGATTGGTCGGCCGGCGCTGGCCGCGCTGGATGCCTACCTGGTCCGCGGCCGCCCCACGTTCGCCGCTCGGGGGCGAGGCATTCCAGCGGTCTTCCTCAACGCGCGCGGTGCGCGGTTGTCCCGGCAGAGCGCCTGGGCGGTGCTTCGGGACGCCGCGGCACGGTCCGAGATCGCCGCGGCGGTGTCACCACACACCCTGCGGCATTCCTTCGCCACGCACCTGCTGGAAGGCGGTGCGGACGTGCGGGTGGTGCAGGAGTTGCTCGGGCACGCGTCGGTAACCACGACACAGGTCTACACGCTGGTGACGGTCGACAACCTGCGTGAGGTCTACGCGACCGCCCATCCGCGGGCTCGGGACTGAGCTGCGTTGACGCCACGGCGAGGCGCGTTGAAGGAGGTTCTGGCTGCGGAATAGGCTCCCCGGGGATCGCACGGTGGTGGAAGGGAATCGATCCATGTCGACCTGGGCGTCCGCGCAGCAGCCGCTGGCTGTGCCGACCCCGCCGATCCACTCCGACGAGGGGCTCGTCGACAACGGGAGTGATCCTGCCGGACGGCGGCGTCGTGCGGTGCCGCAGCCACCTCCACTGGATCGGCATGGGCCGGCGCGGGTGGTGGCGATCTGTAACCAGAAGGGCGGCGTCGGCAAGACCACCTCGACGATCAACCTCGGGGCGGCGCTCGCCGAGTACGGTCGTCGGGTTCTGCTGGTCGACTTCGACCCGCAGGGCGCGTTGTCCGTCGGACTCGGGGTGGCCTCGCACCAGCTGGACCGCACCATCTACAACCTGATCATGGAGCAGGGCGTCCCGTTGGACGAGGTCATACTGCCGACCTCGGTACCCGGCATGGACCTGCTACCCAGCAACATCGATCTGTCCGCCGCGGAAGTACAGCTGGTTACCGAGGTTGGCCGGGAGCAGACGTTGGGCCGAACCCTGCGGCCGCTGCTACCGCACTATGACTACATCCTCGTCGACTGCCAGCCGTCGCTGGGTCTGCTCACCATCAACGCGCTGGCTTGCGCGGACGGCGTACTGATCCCGCTGGAATGCGAGTTCTTCAGCCTTCGCGGGGTGGCGTTGCTGATGGACACCATCGATAAGGTGCGCGAGCGGCTCAACCCCAAGCTGACGATCACCGGAATCCTCGCCACCATGTATGACCCGCGCACACTGCACACCCGAGAGGTGATGTCCCGCGTGGTGGAGGCCTTCGGCGACACCGTGTTCGATGCCGTGATCAATCGAACGGTCCGGTTCCCGGAGACGACCGTCGCCGGCGAGCCGATCACTCGGTGGGCTCCGAGTTCTGCCGGAGCCCAGGCGTACCGTGCACTAGCCCGCGAGGTGATCGCCCGATGAGACCTGCTGTCGTCGACGATTTTGACCTGGTGGTGCGTCCAGAGCCTTCTTTCGCACCACCAGGCCAAGATCATCGGTTGCAGGGTGCGGCTGGCGCATCCACGCGCTTCGTGGTGCGGCTGCAAAACTTTGAGGGTCCCTTCGACCTGCTGTTGCAGCTCATCTCGCAGCAGCAGATGGACGTGACCGAGGTGGCGCTGCACCAGGTGACCGACGATTTCATCGCGCATCTTCGCGTGCTCGGCGAGTCATTTGACCTGGACGAGACCACCGAGTTCCTGGTCGTGGCAGCGACATTGTTGGATCTCAAGGCGGCCCGTTTGCTGCCGTCGGCCGATGTCGAAGACGAGGCAGACCTGGCGCTGCTGGAGGCACGCGATCTGCTGTTCGCACGGCTGCTTCAGTACCGGGCTTACAAGCAGATCGCGACCTTGTTCGCCGAGCTCGAAGCCGCGGCGTTGCGCCGCTATCCGCGGTCAGTGGCGATCGAGGAGCGGTTTGCCGGTTTGCTGCCCGAGGTGTTGCTCGGTGTCGACGCCGCTCGGTTCGCCGAGACCGCGGCTGCGGTGTTTCGACCTAAACCGCCGCCGCCGACGGTGTCGCTGGAGCACCTGCACACCCCCCGAGTGTCGGTACCCGAGCACGCCGCGCTCCTCCGAAGCTGGCTCGCCCGCGATGGCCAGGCCAGTTTCCGTAGCTTGGTCGCCGACTGCGTGCACACCAGAGAGGTGGTCGCCCGCTTCCTGGCGTTGCTCGATCTGTACCGTGCCGCGGTGGTGGTATTCGACCAGCTCGACCCGCTGGGTGATCTGCGCGTTCGGTGGACAGGTGGCTCTGAGCAGGTTACCGCAGCGCCGGCGCCGGACGGAGACGAGGACTACCGGTGAGCGAACCCGCGGTGATGAACACGTCCGCCGGGACGGAGGCACTGCCGACGCTATCCACCGACGATGAGCTCGACGCTGCCCTGGAAGCGCTACTGCTGGTGGTGGACTGCCCGGCCAGCGAAGAACTACTGGCCAGCGCATTGGATCAGCCGGTGGCGCGGGTGGTGCGGGCGTTGTACCGGCTGCGGGATGGCTACGCCCACGCCAGACGCGGTATCGACCTGCGTCAGGTGGCGCAGGGATGGCGGTTGCACACCCGCGACGTATGGGCACCGTTCGTGGAACGGCTGCTGCTGGATGGGCAGCGAGCCAGACTCACCCGCGCCGCCCTGGAAACCCTTGCCGTGGTGGCCTACCGCCAGCCGGTGACCCGCTCACGGGTCGCCGCGGTGCGTGGCGTGAATGTCGACGGGGTGATGCGAACGCTGCTGGCGCGCGGCCTTATCGAGGAGGTCGGAAGCGACCCGGATACCCATGGGGTGCTGTATTGCACGACGGAGCTGTTCCTGGAGCGGCTCGGGTTGTCATCGTTGGAGGATCTACCTCCGATCGCCCCCCTGCTGCCTGACATCGACGCCATCGACGATGTCCCGACCTGAGATGTACGAGCCTGAGGCGGTGTCTACGCTGTCTGAGGTGGCGCCCGCGCTGCCCCGGTTGCAGAAGGTGCTCGCCCAGGCCGGCGTGGCATCCCGGCGTGCCGCCGAAGAGATGATCGCCCGCGGTCGGATCCAGGTGGACGGCGCCGTGGTGCGTGAGATGGGAGTGCGGGTCGACCCCGAACGCGCGGTCATCCATGTCGATGGCATGCGGTTGGAGCTGCGTTCTGACGTGGAGCACTTGGCGTTGAACAAACCCCGCGGTGTGCACTCCACGATGTCCGACGACCGCGGCCGGCCCTGTGTCGGCGACTACGTGGCCGACCGCGCGCAGCGCCTGTTCCACGTCGGCCGCCTCGACGCGGACACCGAAGGCCTGCTGCTGCTCACCAACGACGGGGAACTAGCGCACCGGCTGATGCATCCGTCCTACCGAGTGCTCAAGACCTATCTGGCCGAGGTGCCCGGCCC
>JALZCN010000111.1 GCA_030863045.1 Actinomycetota bacterium
GGGTGATCGGCCGGAGTTGATCGTGGGCGCCTGGGAATCGACGTACACCCAGGCCACGTTGTACTGCAGCAGGACGTCGCGCAGCTGCTTGTTGGTCGGGTAAGAGCGGAAGGACTCCAGGAGCTGGTAGCTGTGGGGGACGGTCTCCAGCCCCAGGGTTGCCACGTTCACCACCGGGATGCCGCGCTCGACGTACAGGTAGGTGGAACCGTCGTTGGGTGAGTTGAGGACCCGCTGGCCCGCGCGGACATGACCAGCCAGCCAGTTGATGGCGCGCTGGTCATCAGCGTTCACCCGGACGAAGTCGGGACTCCGATAACGGGTCGCCACTGCCGCGAGGTTGGTGTCGGCGTACCGCCAGGCCGGCCCCACCAGGTAGGCCAGCCAGGCCAGTACCACCAGCAGGGCAGCGGCCGACCGAGCCGGAGCCAGGGAATGGCGACGCAACCAGACGGCGCACCAGCTCGCGGTGAGTACCACCCCGAGCGCGGCGAGTACCGGCGCCAGCAGTGACACGTGCGACCACACCCGCAGCTGCGCGTGGTAGAAGATTCCGGTGATCACGGATACCGGCCACGAGCCGGGGCGCAGGAACGCGGTAATCGTGACCAGGCTCCACGCTGCCCAGGCGGTCACCGGGCCGAACCCGCGCCGCAGCGCGACCACCGTGACCACTCCGAGCGCGACGAGGACGGCCGCGAACGCCTGACCCCGGGATCGTTGCAGGTCGAGAAATCCGCCGTAGGACAGTGCCAGCGTGCTACCCACTGCATCGCCGAACGGGATGGGCGAGATGTCCGGCGACCACCCGCCGCTTCGCCCGCCGGCTGACAGCACCCCGGCGAGCGTTCCGGAACCCAGCGCTACCGCAGTCCCAGTGGTGATCAGCAAGCTGGCCAGATGGCCCCCCCGCTGGCCGCACAACTGCTGGCGCCCCTGACGGGTCAGAGCCTGACCCGCGCACCACGCGATGACCGTCAATCCCACCGAGGCCGCGGTGCTGGGGTGCACGGACACCACGCCGGCGCACGCCACCCCCACGGCCACTGCGGACGTGCGTGGCAGGCGGGGCAACATCAGCACCCCGGCGACCACGCCGGGGGTCAACGCCAGCGCGGCGCTGTTGGCCAGGATGCCGCCGTCGTGCATCAGCTGGAAGGTCGGCCGGTACAGCCCCGCCGCCACCAGCGCCGCGACGCCCGCCGCGAGCATCGCCGTCGGGCGCGCCAGACCTAACTGGCGAGCCGCGACCACCGTCAGGGCTGCCGCTGACAGCGACAGACCCACCGCCAGCATGACCACGGTCACGCCGTTGAGCGCCGGCACCGTGCCACCGGCGAGGTCACCGGTGGCCGCCGCCAGCAGATGCAGCCCCGACGGGTAGAAGGACACCGGCGTGCCGGTCAGGACATCGGCTGGGAGCAGCTGCCACGGGGCCGCAGCACCGCTGCGCTGGATATAGGCCACCAGCACGGCATGGATGACCATGTCGTGCTCCTGGGGGATGGTCGACAACGGCCCCATTCCCCGCAACCAGGTGCCGGCGCCCACGGCGATGCCGCCGGCCACCAGCAGGGCACTGACCACCTGCACCAGCTGCCCGGTGGCCGGTCGGTCACGTTCTTCGTGGTGCCGCTGAGTCGAGCACCGGCGCACCTCCAGCGCGGCCGCAACCGCGATCATCGCTGCTGTGACGACGCCCAGCGACGCGGCACCGAACGCCACCCCGCCGATCGCGGACCCGACGCCGGTCACCACGGCGACGCCCACCGACACCGCAGGTGCAAGGCCCATCAGTAGCACGCCGGACCGCACACCCAACGCCGCCATCAACGCCAGCCCTGGCAGGTAGCAGACCAGCAGGGCTACCAGCAGGACCAGTGCGTCGGGCACACCGCGGCAGGCTAACCGATCACTGCTCGCCGATGTGAGTGAGGCGGAGCGTCACAGAGTGCGGAACCCGAACCCATCCGCGACGTGAAGTAACTGAAATCCAGGCG
>JALZCN010000259.1 GCA_030863045.1 Actinomycetota bacterium
ACGTCGGTGTTGGTGTAGGGCCGGAAGTAGCGTGTTCCGCAGGCATGCTGCACCGCAACGGCACGGTCATGGTCGGTGCAGGCGACCACGGTCGCGGTGGGCTGCTCGGCAGCGATTTCGCGAGCCAGGTTCGGGCCGGTCACCACAACTACCTGGTCGGGCATGGCGGCAGTGACATCCATGACAACCTCGCTCATCCTTTTGAGGCTGTTCAGTTCGACGCCCTTGGCCAGGCTCACCAACGAGGCCTTCGGGGGGATCGATGTGCGCCAAACTCCCAGATTGTCGCGCAGTGTCTGACTGGGTACGGCGAAAACCACCGCATCCACCCCGTCCAGCGCCTCCTCCGGGCGCACAGTAGCCTGCAGGGAAGCCGGAAGCTTCACCCCCGGCAGGTAATCGGGGTTGACGTGCCGGTAAGCGACCGCGTCGGCCACCTCGGTCCGCCGGGCCCAGAGCACGACGTCCCGGCCCGCGTCGGCTAGCACCTTGGCGAACGTGGTACCCCAGGACCCCGCACCCATCACCGCGATTCGATGTACCGCCAGGGTCATGACGCCTGCTTCCCGGGCTCTCCGGGGTCTGCGAATGCGGTCGAAGCCGGCTCCTGGAGCACCGCCGCAAGCAGGTCACGGAGCTGGCACAACCTGACCGGCTGGCTGGCCTTCTCCCGTGCCACGCCATCCGCCTCCCACTGATCGTCAAGCGAGCTGATTGTCAATTGGGAACTGCGTGCCGGGTGGGCATCTGACCGAAGTCTTCCCTGCCGCCGGATCGAAGGTCCAGTGGCTGCGGGCACGAGACGATGGGGCGTGCATGTGGACCTGCTCATCCCGGTGAAACCGCTCGCTTGGGCCAAGACTCGGCTGCGCGGGGCCGCTGATGGCAGCGTCAGTGGCGTGACCGGTGGGCGGGCGGATGCTCGCGAGGCACACGGCCGGTTGGTCCTCGCGCTCGCCCTCGACACCCTGGCCGCCGCAACCAGCGCTGCCATGGTGCGCCGGACCGTCGCCATCTGCTCCGACGAGGCAGTGTGTACCGCCCTCTTGAGTGACGGCGTGGAGGCAATCTCCGACGAACCGGCGACCGGGCTCAATCCGGCCCTGCGGTACGGGGAGGCTGTGCTCCGCGCAGCGGACCCCAGCACGACGGTCGTGGCCATACAGGCCGACCTGCCGGCGCTGCGCCCGCACGAACTGGACTGCGCGATCCGTGACGGCCTGGCCACCGGCGGGCGAGCGTTCTGCACCGATCGGGCGGGCGTCGGGACGACCCTGCTGCTGGCGCCACCAGGACAGCCCCTGGATCCCCGTTTCGGACCTGCCTCGGCGGCGGCGCATCGGCGCAGTGGCGCTGGGCAGCTACCCTGTTGCGGGCCAGGACTGCGGTGCGACGTCGACACCCCAGTCGATCTAGCGGTCGCGCGCGACTTGGGGTTGGGGCGGTTCACCCGTGCCGCATTGCGCAGCTCTGGGCTCGTCGGCTATCAGGACCGATGACTGGTTGCTCCCTTGGCAGGCCGGCGAAATTAGGAACAATGGCGGAGTGAGCCAGCATGACGGGGCGGCCGCTCGCACGCCCTCAGCCAGTAGCGTGTCGTCCAGCAGCCCGCTGGTGACGGTGCTGCCCGCTCCCCCGGCGGCGACCCCGATGCCGGCGGCCACTGACCTACCTGACGACCGCTACCTCAACCGGGAACTGTCGTGGCTGGACTTCAACGCTCGGGTGCTTGCACTGGCTGAGGACACCAGCCAGCCGCTGCTGGAGCGAGCCAAGTTTTTGGCGATCTTCGCGTCGAACCAGGACGAGTTCTACATGGTGCGAGTCGCCGGGCTCAAGCGCCGCGAGGAGGCCGGGCTGTCGGTGCGCAGCGCAGACGGGCTGTCTCCGCGAGAACAGCTGACCCAGATCGCGATGCGTAGCAGGGAGCTCGCCGAGCGCCAAGCCCGGATCTACCTGGACTCAGTCCGACCGGAGCTGGAGAAGCACGGCATCACTTTCGTCACCTGGTCCGGCCTGGACGATGAGCAGCGGCTGCGGCTGTCGGGGTACTTCTCCGACCACATTTACCCGGTACTCACCCCGTTAGCGGTGGACTCTGCACACCCGTTTCCCTACATCTCCGGCTTGTCGTTGAACCTGGCCGTGACGGTGCGTGATCCGTACAGTCGCATCGAACGATTCGCCCGCGTCAAGGTGCCCAACAACGTTCCGCGCCTGGTCCGGGTGGACAGCGGTCAGGACGGTCGCGGCTCGTCACATGCCACGTTCCTCCCGCTGGAGGAGCTGATCGGGGCCCACCTCGGTGAGCTTTTCGCCGGTATGGAGGTGGTGGACTGGCACATCTTTCGGATCACGCGCAACGCCGATTTCGAGGTCGAGGAGGACCGCGACGAGGACCTGCTGCAGGCGCTGGAGCGGGAGCTGGCGCGCCGCCGCTTCGGTCCACCGGTGCGTCTGGAGGTGGCCGCCACGATGAGCGAGCACGTGCTGAAGCTGCTGCTGCGCGAGCTCGACGTCGACCCGCACGACGTGGTCGAGGTGCCCGGCCTGCTTGACCTGTCGTGCCTGTGGCAGGTTTATGCGCTGCCGGTCCCGGAGCTGAAGGACGAGCCGTTCGTGCCGGTCACCCACCCTGCCTTCGGTGAGGGCGAGTCTCCAAAGGACGTGTTCGCCACCCTGAACGAGGGTGACGTACTGGTACACCACCCCTACGACTCGTTCTCCACGAGCGTGCAGCGGTTCATCGAACAGGCCGCCGGTGATCCGCAAGTACTGGCGATCAAGCAGACCCTGTACCGAACCTCCGGTGACTCCCCCATCGTCGATGCGCTGATCGACGCCGCCGAGGCGGGCAAGCAGGTTGTCGCGCTGGTGGAGATCAAGGCGCGATTCGATGAGCAGGCCAATATCAAATGGGCCCGGACGCTGGAACGCGCCGGGGTGCACGTGGTCTATGGACTGATGGGACTCAAGACGCACTGCAAGACGTCGCTGGTGGTGCGCCAGGAAGGCGGCACGATCCGCCGGTACTGTCACATCGGCACCGGCAACTACAACCCGAAGACCGGCCGGCTCTACGAGGACATCGGCTTGTTCACCGCCGCACCTGTGATCGGTGCTGACCTCACCGATCTGTTCAACTCGCTGACCGGCTATGCGCGACAGACGTCCTACCGGAGCTTGCTGGTGGCGCCCTACGGCATCCGGCGCGGCATCGTGGAACGGATCGAGGGTGAGATCGCCCACGCTAGGGAGGGCCGCCCCGCCGGGATCCGCATCAAAGTCAACTCCTTGGTCGACGAGCAGGTGATCGACGCGCTGTACCGGGCTGGGATGGCGGGTGTCGGCGTCGACATCGTCGTCCGCGGCATCTGCGCGATCATTCCTGGACGCCCCGGCCTTTCGGAGAATATCGGCGTGCGCTCGATCCTGGGCCGCTTTCTCGAGCACTCGCGCGTCTTCCACTTCGTGGGTGCCGGCGAACACTGGATCGGCAGCGCCGACATGATGCACCGCAACCTGGATCGCCGGGTGGAGGTGCTGGTTCGGGTGGGTGACCCGGCCTCGACCGTCGAGCTGGACGCGATGTTCGCCTCCGCGCTGGATCCGGCGACGCGGTGCTGGGTGTTGGACGCGGGCGGCTGCTGGCACCCCTCCCCTGCAGATGGATCCACCGTCCGCGACCATCAGGCGCAGGAAATCCGGCGACACCGCAGGGGGGTTACTGACCCATGCCTGGCCTGATCGCCGCTGGTGCCGTCGTGTGGCAACGCTCGCCATCAGGCGAGGTCGAGGTGGCGTTGGTGCACCGGCCCCGATATGACGACTGGTCACTGCCCAAGGGCAAGCCACATGACGGGGAGACGCTGCCGGTCACCGCGGTCCGCGAGGTGGCCGAGGAGACCGGCCACGCCGTTACCCTCGGCACCCGGTTGGGCAGCACCCGCTATCTGGTGCCCTGGGGCCAGAAGGTGACGCACTACTGGACGGCGCGCCCTGCGGGTGGCGACTTCAGTCCCAGCGAGGAGGTCGACGAGCTGCGTTGGCTGCCCGTGGCGAAGGCGACCGACCTGCTCACCCACCGGCGCGACCGGAGGCTGCTGGCCGGACTCGATGGAGCGACGGCCATCACCGCCACCGTGCTGCTGGTCCGGCACGCCGAGGCGGGCGAGCGGGAAGCCTGGCGCGGCGATGACGACTTGCGACCGCTGACCACCGTGGGCCAGCAGCAGGCCAAGGTCCTGCGAACTCTGCTGCCACTGTTCGGAGCCCGACGGGTGTACTCCGCACCACCGTTGCGGTGCCGCCAGACCATCGAGGGCGTCGCCGCGAACCTCGGGGTGCCGATCCTTGCGGAACCGCGGCTGTCCGAGGATGGGTACCTGGACGATCCAGCGGCCGGCCTAGAAAGGTTAATCGAGATCGCGGCCGAACCTGGAGGCCCGGCCGTGGTCTGTAGCCAGGGCAAAGTGATTCCCCACCTGGTCCGCGAGCTCGCCAATTCCGCGGGGCTTGAGCTACCCACTGTCACAAGCCGAAAGGGCAGTTTCTGGGGGCTGTTCTTCAGCGGCGGGTCACCCGCACCGCCCGGCCTGCTGGCCGCTGACTACTACGACGACGCGCTGAGCTGAATCTTCGTCGCGACCTCGGCGACCTGTACCGCGGCCATTGTCGGTCGCCGTATGGCGAACAGCGCCCAAACACATGTGCCGCAACAACAATCCGCTGCCGACCTATTCTGCGGTCCCCCTGACGGTTGCTGTCGTGGTTGGCAGCCAGGACGGGCGCTGGCCCTCGAACGCACCGATTTCCTGAGTGTGCCGCAGGCTCAGTGCGATGTCATCCAGTCCTTCCAGCAGCCGCCAGCGGGTGTAGCCGTCGATGATGAAATTCACCGTGAGGTCCTTGGCTCGCACCGTCTGGTCCGAAAGATCGACAGTGACTTCGGTACCCGGCTCGGTCTCCAACAGTTTCCACAGCAACTCGACGTCTTCCTGGGCACACTGGGCGGCGAGCAGACCTTGCTTGCCCGCGTTGCCGCGGAAAATGTCACCGAACCGCGCCGAGATCACCACGCGGAACCCGTAGTCCAGCAATGCCCAGACCGCGTGCTCGCGCGACGACCCGGTGCCGAAGTCCTGCCCGGCGACCAACACGCTTCCGTTGCGGTAGGCCTCGTGGTTGAGCACGAAGTCCTCGTGAGCACGCCAAGCAGCGAACAGTCCATCCTGGAATCCCGTGCGGCTGACGCGTTTGAGATAGACCGCAGGAATGATCTGATCAGTGTCCACATTAGACCGACGCAACGGCACGCCTACCCCGGTGTGCCTGGTGAACGCTTCCATCTCGCTCCTCACTCGTGAGCGGCATTCAGTGTTGGAACACTGTTACGCACTCACGACTCAATCCAGGTCTGCGGGGGCAGACAGAGTGCCGCGGACGGCGGTGGCGGCCGCTACCAGCGGGGAGACCAGGTGAGTGCGGCCACCCTTGCCCTGACGACCCTCGAAGTTGCGATTGGACGTCGATGCGCAGCGCTCGCCGGCGGCAAGCTGGTCGGGGTTCATCCCCAGGCACATCGAACAACCCGCCGAGCGCCACTGGGCACCGGCCGCGGTGAACACCTCGTGCAGGCCTTCGGCCTCGGCCTGGGCGCGCACCCGCATGGAGCCCGGCACGACGAGCATTCGTAGCCCGTTGCGTACCCTGCGTCCGGCGAGCACTGCCGCCGCAGCGCGCAGGTCTTCGATCCGCCCGTTGGTACAGGATCCGAGGAACACCGTATCGACCGGAATCTCGCGCAATGGGGTGCCGGCTTGAAGGTCCATGTAGGACAGTGCCTTGCGCGCCGCGAACCGCTCGCCTTCGTCGGTGATCTCCTCGGGATCGGGCACTCGCCCAGACAGCGGCAGACCCTGGCCGGGGTTGGTCCCCCAGGTGACGAACGGCGTCAGAGTGTCGGCGTCGATATGTATCTCGGTGTCGAAGGTGGCGTCGTCATCCGTGTGCAGCAAGCGCCAATGCTGCATCGCCGCGTCCCACTGCGGACCCGAAGGCGCATGCGGTCGCCCGGCCAGGTAGTCAAAGGTGGTGGCATCTGGCGCGATCATCCCGGCCCGGGCACCGGCCTCATCGACATGTTGCAGATCGTCATGCGCGCTTCCATGGACAGCCGCTCGATCACGTTCCCGCGGTACTCCAGGACGTAGCCCGCTCCGCCACCGGTGCCGATTCGGGCGATCACCGCGAGGATGATGTCCTTGCTGGTGACGTCAGCGGGCAGGGCTCCTTCGCGGCTGTGCACGTTGACCGCCATGGTCTCGAACGGGCGCAGCGGCA
This sequence comes from Actinomycetota bacterium, assembly GCA_030863045.1. GTDB lineage: Bacteria > Actinomycetota > Actinomycetes > Mycobacteriales > Pseudonocardiaceae. Next base: position 6,343 of record JALZCN010000259.1, read on the forward strand.
GGGTTTGGGTGGCCAGCACGTGTTCCACTTCCGACGTGCCGATGCCGAACGCAAGCGCGCCGAATGCACCATGCGTCGAGGTGTGGGAATCACCGCAGACCACCGTCATCCCCGGCTGGGTGAGGCCCAGTTGAGGACCGACGACGTGCACGATGCCCTGTTCGACGTCGCCCATGGGGTGCAGCCGCACGCCGAACTCCGCGCAGTTTCGGCGCAGCGTCTCCACCTGAATGCGAGACACCTCATCCGCGATCGGTAGCTCGATGCCGGTGGTGGGGACGTTGTGGTCCTCAGTGGCGATCGTCAAGTCGGGTCGGCGCACCGGCCGACCTGCAAGTCGCAAGCCGTCGAAGGCCTGTGGGCTGGTGACCTCGTGCACGAGATGCAGGTCGATGTAGAGCAAGTCAGGCGCCGCGCAACCAGTGTCGTTACCGGGGCCGTCGCTATTGCCTCGACGAACCACATGGGCGTCCCAAACCTTTGCCGCGAGTGTACGTCCCATTACAGTCATCCTCTGTCGTGGTGCTTCGGCCCCGTAGACATCCCATATATCGGGAAGTTAATATCGTTATATGGGACAGCATAGCGGTATCGGCGTGCTGGACAAGGCCGTGACGGTATTACGTGCGGTCGCCGTGAGTGCCTGCGGGCTGGCCGAGCTATGTGCCCGTACCGGGTTGCCCCGGGCCACCGCGCACCGGCTGGCGGTAGGACTGGAGATTCATCGGCTGCTCCGCCGCGACGGCGATGGCCAGTGGCATCCCGGTCCTGCCCTGCGCGAGCTGGGTGAGGGCGCGCTTGACCCGTTGCTCGATGCGGCCGCGATGGTGTTGCCGCGGCTGCGCGACATCACCGGCGAGAGCGTCCAGCTCTACCGGCGCGACGGGATGGCCCGGGTTTGTGTGGCAGCCGCCGAGCCCCTCAGCGGTCTACGCGACACCGTCCCGGTGGGAGCCCGGCTGCCGATGACCGCCGGATCCGGCGCCAAGGTCCTGGCCGCCTGGGCTGACCCGGCGACTCAGCGAGCTGTGCTCGGCGAGGCGGTGTTCGGTGAGCGGACCCTCCTGGAAGTCCGCCGGCGAGGGTGGGCGCAGAGCGTGGCTGAACGCGAGTCTGGGGTGGCCAGCGTCTCAGCTCCGGTGCGTGACGCGGCCGGCGCCGTGGTTGCCGCGGTGTCGGTGTCGGGCCCGGTGGAACGGATCGGCCGGCGTCCGGGCATCCGCTGGGCGGCCGACCTCCTGGCCGCGGCCGAGGCGCTGCACAACCGGCTGTAATGGACGTGCCATCGCCTCAGATGATCGGTATCAACGCGTGACTACCACCGTGCCGTAACCGTGGTCCTGCCGCTCGGCTCACCAGGTGAGGGTGAGCCAACCGTCAGCGTCGGTCACGTCGTGGCCAAACGCCGCACAAGCGCGCTGAAAGCGGTCTTTGATCCACCGGGCCTCGGCGCCGGTGGCCCGCCGAGTATGGCAATAGTCCAGCTTGAGTGGTACCGCCTGCAGCCGTCGTGGTCGGCCGTGAGCGATCTCAATGATAAACAACAAGCCCAGATCGTTACGCAGAAGCGGATCGACGCGATAGTCGTCGAGGAAGTCCCCGACGTCGTACAACACCGTGCCCTGCACACCGTGGAACACGTGCGCCGAGTGACCAGCCACCAGCGAGGCACCGCAGCGCAGCAGCTGGTCGGCGGTGGTGCGGATTTCGCTACTGGGTTCGGTGGTCATGTTCGGGCCCCAGTGCGGGGTGACCAGCACGCAGCCGTGGTTGATCCCGAATGTCGCGTCCACAATCCAGGGGTCGAGGCCGGTGTGCAGGTTGATGTAGGCGACACCCGGTCGAGCAGGACCGGCGGCGAACTCTGCGGGATGATCGGTGAACCCGATAACGGTGAGATGCTCACCGCCCGCGGTCAGCGTGACCGGCAGTCGGGCCCGTGCCAGGTCCGGGCCGGCGCCGACCCAGGCGATCCCGGCCGTTTGCAAATGGTGGAACGTGTCGAGAAGCGCGACGTCCCCGAAATCCAGGGCATGGTTATTGGCCAGCGTCACACAGTTCACTCCGAGGTGAACCAGCAGCTCGACAGCCCGCGGCGGGGCGCGGAAGAAGAACGGTTTTCCCGGCAGCCGCGCCGGTGTACCGCGGTCGGAGACGCAGCACTCCAAGTTCAGCACGGTCGCGTCGGCTTCCCGCAGCAACGCCGCAAGCTCCGGTTCGACCAGCGACGCCGGCGCTACAGTGGTCAGCGCCTCGGCAACACCCCGGCCGAGCATCGTGTCGCCGACTATGGCCAGACGCATCGCAGACCCGCTCAGCGACGCAGGCCCGTCCAGCCTCGACACCGCCCCGAAACCAGCCGGTCTCCAACCTGGGTCCGCTCGAGTTCGGCCGGCACCCTTCGCTCACCCGTGTTCAGTGACATGGTCATCGTCCTCTACATCGCTTCACTGCGATATTTCCACACTGCGGCGTCGGCTCAGCGGGCTAGGAAGTGAAACCCGATCCACAGCCAGGCGCCCCACACCACCCACCGGCCGATGCGCGACGCCAGCGCCGCCCCCAACACACGGGCGACCGGCTGGAACGGTTCCCGCCCGGCCCGACCGAGCACCTCCACGGTCAACATCGCACCGAGCAGGCCAGCGAAGCCGACGAGGATCACAAAGTACGCGGTCACCGGGTCACCAGCCACCGGCCCACGCCCAACCACGCGAGCCAGCCGAGGAGCCGACCCGGGTAGGTCTCCAGAACCGGGTCGAGCAGCAAACTGAAGGTGGGGTGCGCACCGTCGTTTCCCCACAGGGCGGCGGTCAGCTCCCAGCCGCCAAAGAGCAGAACCAGTACTGCCCAGGGG
>JALZCN010000140.1 GCA_030863045.1 Actinomycetota bacterium
AGCAGTATGCCAACAATCCGATCGGATCTGATCATGGCCGGTGGAAGGCCCGGCTGCGACCGATGCGCGGGCTCAAACGACTGCGCTCGACACGGGTAATCAGCGCCGGGCACGCCTTTGTGCAGAATCTCCGTCGCGGCTACTACCAACTCGGTGTCGATGTTGGTCCGCAGCATCGGCTCCCGGCAATCTTCACCGAACTCGCGCGTGCCATCTGATCACAACACCACCCCGACTGAAACCTGCCCACAGACGGACAATGCAACACCGCCCTCCCGGTATCGCGGAGCTGGCGCCCTTCACACCCGTTTCACTTTGCCGCCATGTCCGCATTGATCCCGGCGTGCTCGCGGCGTTCCATCCACGCTAGGTGCGCGATCCGGTCGGCCATCTCCTGCTGTGTCCAGCCGAGTTCGGTGCGCAGCTCGCGCAGTCGGGGCGCTCGGCGTCAGTGTTCACAAGCACCTTCCTGCGGTTGCTGTCCTGGTCGGCTGGTCCGGGCCGGACGTTGGAGGAGCGTCCTGTTGAAGGCGTCTGCGGGCTAACAAGCGGTGGCTGGACAAGCTGTACTTGTGGTCAGGTGAGCATGATCGAGCGGTGCCCCACGCGAGCCGCAGCAGGTTGGCGCCCGTGACTTGGGTGGGCTCGTTCCTCGCACACTGCTCCGAGGTCTCGCCAGTGATGCTGCTGTTTAAATACTGCACACCGCTTGTTGCGAATACCCGTAGCTCTCGTTTCACGCACTCGTATCTTTTGTTTCGAAAACTCCACCGCTCAGCGTTTCAACCTCCGATGTAAATCTCGACGACATGTCCTGTTTACCGAGATTTCGTAGGCCACCAAGCAGCCGAGGACCGGCACAATCATGTTGATGCCCCGCCGGGCCATATTGACATGCACCCTCGGTTTCATTTTGGGGCAGACATCGCCTAGGCGTGGAGGGGCCGAGCGCTGCGGCCGTGGTGGTGCGCCGGGCAGGCCCCTGACCGAGCGACGAGCTGGGAGCTGTGGCCGAGCGGGGACATCTCGAGCAGCGCTTACAGGAAGCCTCCGCGCGAGCAGCGTCACGAGACGCTGGCCGTGCCTCGGCGACCGCGGCCGTCGTCGTCCCACAGCGCCCGCTGCGCCGGCAGGTGATGGTGCTGTTGGGAACCAGGTAGTAGGGGCTGCGCGTCCCGTGGAGCGCGCCGAGCTATGACCCGCAGCAGTGCGAGCTGCTGGGCTTCGTGGTTTGGTGTCGTGCGGATTCCGACAATGGCTCAGCCATCAGACAAGCTGTGGTGTTGTGTCAGGATTTCTCCTGGGCGCACAAATGGGGCCGAACATTAGCCAAGACAGCCGTTGAGGAGGATCTGAGGTAATCCGATGCCGTTGACCCCCTGCCGAGGTTCGCGACGTCACCGTCAGTGCACCGCCGGTTGGGAGCCCGGCTTCCATCAAGACGAGGTAGATGACTTCCTCGACCGTGTTCATGCCGAACTGGCGCGCTGATTGGGGGGAACGAACCTACGCAACCAGTTTGAGCAGCGTAATCAGCAGCTGTGCGCCCTGTTCGTCGACACCGGGCGCAAGTTTGGACCACCGCAGTGTTCTGGGGCTGGTGATGCCGCCGCTGCGGCCACCGATCAGCGAATTGATCGCGCCCAGTGCTGATCTCGATCTGCAGGCCGCCAAAATGCTGATTTAGCACAGAAAATGGCTGACCAGGTCACCGAGCATGCCCAGGCTCAGGTGGACAGGATGCTCAACCAGGCCCGGAACCACTGCGCGCAGCTACTTTCCGAATCACGCGGGACGGCCAAGGATACGGTCAACAGCCCGATTCGGGTCGAGACCATGGTCGAGCACGCCCGGACCACCGCCTAGGCCTGTAACAGCGGTTCCGGAACAAGGCGGCGTCGCTGGAGCAGGACGCGGCACGCAAACACGCCGAAATCCTAACGCCCTCAACTAAGACACTGCTTCACGAGCTCACGGGCCCGGGTCGGACGCCTCAGCAGATCCAATACGCACCGAGCATGATCTGGTGGGCTCCGGGTTGGGCGTACGCCGCCAAACCGGCCACCCCCCGGGCTCTGATTGCGTGGCTGTCCCTGTTGCCGCATGACTACTGTTGATACCAGCGCTGGCGCAGGCGCGGAGGGCGTCGGCCAGGGTGGCGTGGAAGTCGAAGGCTGCCTTCAGCGCAACAGTTTGCAGTTCCGGGATGGCGCGAGACTCCGGATCCAGTACGACCGCCAGATGACCGCCGCCATTGCTGGTGTGTTTAAAACGGGCCTCTAGCAGAGTATACGGACCTGCCGCGTCCATGGACGTGACGGCGGACAGGTCGATGACCAGGTGGATATTGTCGTCCTGCCGCGCTTCGGTGAGTGCATTTCTCACCAACGGTGTGGTGTTCCAATCGACGGTGCCGGTGACGGTGCACACTGTCGTATCGTGCTGGGGCCAACTCAATGCCACGGTGGTGGCCGACCTCCCCGACGAGCACAGTGAGGTTTGCTCGGACCATTCCATATCGATCATGGCCCATCTCCTCCCCCGAAAGGTGCGGTGGAGAGACTGTACACGGTCCGCAACGACGCTATGACGCACAGTTACAGCTGTCCTTGTATGCAATTTACACCGACATGCGCTTCTAGGGCCACATGTAATCTCACCTGCCATGCAATTTCACCACCGTATGTAGAAGCTCCCCGGCTGGTTCCACCCTGTACCTACACGCTGCGCGACAAACCGTAACGTTGCGCAGCCAACGCAGTTGACCGCCCGACGCAACCGCGCTCCCGGTCCGATCCCGTGTTCTGGGCGCAGCCCTTCGGGGTGCAGCAACGGCAGCCGGGCCAACACCCGAGAGTCCAGCCGGTCGGATTGGCGTGCTTGGCGTAATAGGCCCGCAGATCCGCCTGTCGGTTAGCCGGGGGCGGGCAGCGCCCGTAGCGTGGTGATGGCCTGGATGGGGAGTGTGGTCTAGGGTGCGTGCGCGGAGAGGTGTAGTACGACGCGGCGCGGCTGGTGTGGGCGATGAGCCCCGTCGATGGTGAACAGTCGTAGTCGCAGCCGTTGCGTTTCCAGCGGCTGCATGGTGTCCGGCGAGAGCGAGGGCTTGCATCCAGGCGGTGAGCTCGCAGGCAGCGTGACGATGAGGCACCAGATTTGGTTTGCGGGAAGTCGTGCAGTGGCAGGTTGGTCAATCCGGTGTCCTTGGCGGTGCGGATGCGTTCCTCGGCGCGAGCGCGGCGGCGATGCCGCAGCTCCAGATTTGCCAGCTGTCCGCAGCGGGTCTTGTGGCAAAAGGCAGTGATCCGCATACCGTTAAGGTCGGTGAGCCGTGGTTGCGTCCGGGGGCCTTACCTTGTGGATGGTCACTCGCATGCCCTAGGGTCAGCCGGACAATTTCAGTAGGTCGGTCACCTCGGTGACCCAGGCGCCGTCGCGGATTCGCCGTCGCAGTTGTAGGCAGGTGTCCACGCCCGGACGGGAATCAGTCCCAGCGTGGTGGCGGAGACTCCGGCAGGCAGAATCCAATCGAGTAGGACAGCCGGCGCCCGACCCGCCAGGTCAGCAGCTCGTGAGTGGCGCGGCGCCATCGATGCGGATTAACACCTGCCGTCTCGCCCGGCTCCCGCCCGCTGGCCGGGCAGTTGCCTCAGCGCTTGGCGGATCGGATTTGATCGGGTAGATCGGCCACCCAGTCGCGCAGCACCGCCACTAATAGCCCGCGCGGAGTCTCGATCGCGACCGGATCGGCGCCTGCGCGCTGTCGCCGGCCGCGGCGAGCACTGCTCCGGCGTATGCCGCGGCGTCGTGAAGCCATCGTCTTCGAGTCCTCCTACGCCCATGATCGGGCATCGGACTCTCATAACAGATGGATTACTTCCGGGGACCCAGCCACCAGCTTTGGGCCCGCGGCAGTGTACGACGAATCCATCAGCGACCACGTCGAGGAGCAGCCGCTCCGCCTGCGACGGTAAGCGCAGTCGCTGGCGGAGTGTGGCGCGGACGACGCAGGCGGCCACATGGATTTACCACCTTGGCATACCGGCGGTATTCATGCTGACAACCCATAGTGCAAGCCTCTCCTGTGGGGTTGGGGCGTTCATCAGCAACGGTGAGACCCCCTTTGACTGGGTCCCGTTTGGTGGTCCAGCGGTTATGAGAGTGCTGGTTGGCTGATCCATTGTGCACGGAACTGGGTCGGGGTGAGCCCGCCCAGTGATCCGTGGGGTCGGATGGTGTTGTACTCGATCCTCCAGTCCTGGGCCAGGACCTGGGCTTGCAGGAGCGTGTCGAACTGTTCGGTGGCCAGCAACTCGTCGCGGAACCGGCCGTTGAACGACTCGCTGTAGCCGTTTGCCAGGGTGAGCCGGGTTCGATGAACGCGGTGGCGACATCACTGAATCGGCACCAGTCCCGCATCGCGGCGGCGGTGAGTTCGGGTCCGTTGTCCATGCGCAGGTTCTGGAGGTTGTCGCCCGGTCTCGGCGACGATCGTGTCCAGCAAGATGGTGGTGTCATCGGCGGTGAACGAGCGGGCTGCCGCGGTGGCCAGCGCTTGGCGGGTGAACTCGTCGATCACGTTGCAGAACCGGATCTGTCGGCCATCGCTGGTGACGTCGACCTGAAAGTCCAGCGCCACCCCTGGTCTGGGCAGGTGGCGGCCAGCCGGTCACCCCGCTGCGGACCGATCCGCTGCCGCTTGCAGACCCTGGCCGGCCGGGGCAGCCCTTCGTCGGCCCAGTAGCGGCGGATCCGCTTACAGTTGACCACCAGGCCCTCGCTGCGCAGCAGCCAGTAGGCCGTGCGCCAGCCCCACCGTGAATGAGCCCGAGCGATCTGCGCAGCCGTGCCCACACGCTGGTCTCCACGTCGCTGGGTTGGCGCCGGCGACGGCGCTGGGTACAGCGATGCTGGCCAACCACCGCACACGCCCGGCGTTGAAAGACCCCCAACCGCTGCTGCAGCAGCTGCACAGCGCAACGCCGACGGTCCGGGCTCACCAGTTTCCCCAGTTCAACTCCTTGAGCATGTCAATATCCCGGGCCTGCTCGGCGACCATCTTCTTCAGCCGGGCGTTCTCCCGCTCCAACTCCCTTGAGCCGCTTGGCATCCTCGCTTTTCATCCCGCCGTACTGGTGACCCCACCGGTACCAGGTCACCTCAGTGATCTCTAGATGCTTGCACACCTCCGGCAGCCCCACACCCTGCCCGAGCAGCTTCTCACCCTCCCGCAGCTTGCGAACAATCTGCTCCGCCGTGTGCCGCCGACGTCGCTGGGTCATCATCTTCCAGTCCTCCCACACCCATCATTGGGCATCGGACTCTCCCAACAGACGGACCACTATCCGGGGACCTGGTCACCTTCCCAGACACTCGGTATGCAAGAGCAGATGCACTAGCATGCAATTGCGCTAGGAACGTGCGTGCGTCGCACGTACAGCGCGGCGACCCGTCTGAGTCATTGACCGCTTCGACGGGCGTGCGTGAGAGGGGCCCTATGGAGAGGTGGAGATGTCACCCATTGCTCGTCCTCTGCCAATCGTCCCGCTTTTCAACGATTCCTGGACAAAGAGCAGTCACAGTAACCCCAGCGGTGACTGCGTGGAGCTAAGGGTGCTGCCAGACGGGGAGATAGCCATACGCCACTCCCAGCATCCAGACGGTCCCATCCTCATTGTTGCGCGCGCTGCGATGGTGGCTGCCATCGAGGGCGTGAAGTATGGCAAGGCTGACGGATGACCGAATGATCCTCGTTCGAACGATAAAACAGCGTCTCACTAAAGCGCCACGGGCGTGGTCGCCGTCGATGGCGCCACCGTACTGCTCACTCTAAACGGACTGAGTAGCTCCTATTAAAAATGTGCTCTATACCTCCGCCCGGGCCTAATTGACTCTTGGCCTCGCAGCGTTATGCGTGCGAGAGCGCAAGCAGTAGGAAGTGCAACATCCGGGCCGCCGGGTGCAGATTGACGTCACGTTCATCGGGCCGCGGCCACCACTACGGTCGATTCCGGCACACAGCTCGGCTGGCGCCAGTGCGACCCAGTTCGCAATATTGATGACTGTACTTGGCGGCGGTGCTGCGCGGTCATCCGAAGGCAAGCCGAAAATGGCGATTCAGTTCGTGGGCTCTTTTTGCCGCGGCTGCGGCGGTGCCGAGGAACTCCCGGCCAACCGGCGGAGTTTAGTACGCTTGTCGATGGTATGGCCTAGATAAGGAGGGTGGACACGTGTATAGCAATTCTGAACACCGCCCCGGGTTTCGATGCAGGAATTGGGGCATGGATTAAATCTTTTTGAGCGTACGACTAAGTAGTTCCATTGTTTCGGTGGGGGATTTAGCTTGGACGCACAACCGATCCATAATCATCAGGTAGTGCTGGACGTCCTCGTTTTTGTCCAGGTAGAGAGCGCTGGTCAGCTGTTCAAGGTAGACGATATCTGGTAGGTCGGGGTTGGAGAATCGTAGAATTGTGAATGGACCGCCGACTGCCACATGTGGCGCCTCCGAATAGATGGGTATCATTTGGAGTATGACGTTGGGAAGCTCCGCCATTTTGATCAAATGTTGTATCTGTTCCCGCATCACCGCTTGCCCATGGAGGCGCCACAGCGAGATTTCCTCGAGTACTGCCCACAAGTGGGGCGCTTGCGGCTGGGTGAGGATTTCTTGACGTGTCATCCGCAGTGCGACGCGGCGTTCGATATCGTCGGCTGATCGGCGTGGGTGGCCGAGCTGGATGACGGTACGGGCGACCTCCCGAGTTTGCAGCAGGCCAGGCACAAGTTGGGGTTGGTAGGTGCGGATGAGTGAACTGGCCTGCTCCAGACCGAGGTAAATCTCGAACCAGCGCGGTATGATCTCACTGTACTGATGCCACCAGCCGGGCACGTTGGCCCGCCGGACTAGGGTGAGGAATGCTCCTCTTTCCTCTTCGTTGGTGACACCGTAGAAGGTGAGCAGCTGCGTCACGTCGCGTTCTCTGAAGCCGACGCGCCCGAGTTCCATGCGGCTGATCTTGGCGTCAGACGCCCGGATCGCGCGGCCGGCTGCTGCGGCGGTGATTCCTCGGGCTTCCCGGAGCCGACGCAGCTGGGTGCCTAACACGATGCGCAACGCGGTAGGCCCGTGCAGCCGGCGCGTGGCCTGATCGCCAGTGGGTCCTGGCTTAGAGGAAGGCGTACCAACCACCCCTACCGGCTGCTACGTGCAATTTGCACAGCATCATGCACACCATAGTGGCCGCTGCTTGCAGCGGTCAATGCAGGTGCATCTGCTCGGGAGCGCGACACCCCCACGGGCAGCAATGCCACGCTCGTCCCCGCGGCGTGCTAACCAGAATGTCCAGAGACCGGCCGGGTAGCCCAGCTGCTGAGGTGGCCCGGTATCGGGCAGCGATCGAGGTCACCTCTGTGTTGTCGGGGCCGAGTCGGCCAGTGCTGGCGGGTCGCTTCACGCCATGCCATGCCATGC
>JALZCN010000141.1 GCA_030863045.1 Actinomycetota bacterium
AGCAGTATGCCAACAATCCGATCGGATCTGATCATGGCCGGTGGAAGGCCCGGCTGCGACCGATGCGCGGGCTCAAACGACTGCGCTCGACACGGGTAATCAGCGCCGGGCACGCCTTTGTGCAGAACCTCCGTCGCGGCCACTACCAACTCGGTGTCGATGTTGGTCCGCGGCATCGGCTCCCGGCAGTCTTCACCGAACTCGCGCGTGCCATCTGATCACAACACCACCCCGACTGAAACCTGCCCACAGACGGACAATGCAACACCGCCCTGCAGACCACTCGCCTGCGGTACAGGTCAGCACCGGTCCAGCCGGATCCTTGGAGTTCCGTACAGTGCGGAACTTATTATCAAGCTCGATGACCTCATACAATTTCCAGCCGTACTCTGGCGTCAGAGTACTCCGTGCAGCAGTTCCGACCCCCGGGGCGTCATCCTTAATCATTCATCAGCTCTTTTAACAGTCCCTTGATCATCTCGCGGGAATCGATTGGGGACAGTGCGGATGTCCGTAGTCGCTCGTGTGCGTGACGATACGCCGCGATGTCTCGTAAGCCGTCGAGGTACTCGCTGTTGGTCATGCGGTCTAGGTACACGATCCGTGGATTGCTGGGGTCGGAGAATTCCAACACGGTGAACGACCCCTCCACGCCGGGATGGGCACCCGCTGCAAAAGGCAACACCCGCAGTGTCACGTTAGGTAGTTCAGTGGCCTCGATCAAACGGGTCAGCTGACCGAACATCACGTCCGGGTCACCCACCATGCGCCGAAGCGCACCCTCGTTGATTACCACATCCAGGTATATCGGATCGGACCCGACCAGGCGGAACTGCCGAGCACGGCGCAACTCTGCTGCCCTAGCGGCTTCATCCGGTAAGTGCGTATAAGGCGAGTGGCGGAGTATCTCAGCCGTGTACTGCTCGATCTGCAGCAGGCCGGGCACGACCTCCGACTCGTAAGCCAGCAACCGCGAAGCCTCGGACTCCAAGGACAAGTAGCCCTCAAACCACGGGGGCAACACCTCGGCGTACTGGCGCCACCAACCCGGTTGGCGATCTCCACCAGCCAGGCTGACCAGAGTCTCCACTTCATCGGACAACGCATCGAGCACACCCAAGAGCGCACGCACGTCCGCAGGGGTGACCGCAATCTTGGCTGATTCAATGTGACTGACCTTGCTGGTCGACCAGCCCAATTCCTGGGCCACAGCCTCCAGACTCATGCCGCTGCCCTCGCGAAGCCGCCGCAGCGCCGCTCCCAGACGCCGCCTTCGGATCGTCGGCACCGACACCATAGCCCCCGACAATGCCACAGCAACTATCTCCTGACTCGACTGATCAGTGTGAGGAACTCTACTGTGCAACTTGCACAGCAAGGATAATGACCTTGTGTATGTGCACCGTACACCCAGCAGCAACGGTGATCAACAGGGATGTAGCGCCCGGTCCTCGAATCCACTCAGCGCGCTACTGAACAAGTTTCGAGCAGCGCATCATGAGACGTATCATGAAGGGTGCTCCGGACGCAGGTGCCCACTTCAATGTGTCGGCGCGCCCCTGACAACCCGTCGCTCCCTGACCCCTTCCTGTTTGTCAAACGGTCTTCGACGATAGCAACATCGACCGTAACGGAGTGCTCCCTTGAGCGCCGAACAGACATCATCCAGTGCTGCGATCACTTCACGAACTTTGGCGGTATGATCCGCCACAGAGACTTGACGGCGCGTCCTTTCCGGACACTCAGTAGCCAACAACACGAATAGCGCTCCGGAAAAGATCAAGCACGTGTCGACTTTACGCAGCGATGACAACATCTTCTCGAGCGGCGAGAGCCTCTCCACTCATCTCGTTAGGGACGTAGCATCTCCATGTCGCCGCGAGAGCGCATGTATCCCCACCATGTGAGACGAGATTCGTTGAGCCCGAAGCTACCACATATCACCCCAAGATCGGAGGGACTACGGCCTGCGGTGGCACCCGAACAGGTCAACGCACACAACGACACTCTCAGGTAGGTGGCCGTGCTACGCGCAGGGCATACGGGAGCTACACACTAAGAAACGCGGCACAAAGGGCGGATTCAGCGGTCAACGCGACACCGGGTGGATTGGTCGGCTTGGGGAGTAGCACCTCGAGGGCTTCGGCAGACGTCTTTTATTCCAATCGCTTTCGTGGTCGGCTGTTGAGTTCAGCGGCCACGATTCGAGGTAGTCGCGGTGGTATGCCGATAGATCGGCACCTTTGGGAAAGTACTGGCGAAGCAGGCCGTTGGTGTTGTCGTTAGTTGCGCGTTGCCACGGTGAGTGAGGATCACAGAAGTAGATGTCCATCTCTGTGGCGGCGGCAATCTGTATGTGGTTGGTCAGTTCCCGACCCTGGTCCCAGGTCAGGCTTCGTCGTAGGTGACGGGGCAGCGAACTCATGGCTTCAACCATGGTGTTTTGAACTTTGACCGCACCGTTCCCGGTGGGCAGATGCAACAGCATGACGTATCCGGTTGTTCGTTCCACGAGTGTCCCGATCGCGGAATGATGTTGTGGTCCAACGATTAGATCACCTTCCCAGTGGCCAGGAACCGCGCGGTCGTTGGCCTCGGCGGGACGCTCGCTGAGGTTGACCATGTCGGCGATACGACCACGGCGTTCGGCGACCTTGCGGCGCGGCTTGCGCAACGCCCGTCCGGTCGGCAAACACCGCACCAGCTCCCGTTTCAACGCGCCTGGCCCCTGGACGTACAACGCTCGATAGATTGTTTCGTAAGACACGCACCTCTCCGGATCGTTGGGAAAGTCGACTCGCCGGCGATGGCTGATCTGTTCTGGACTATGCTTGCTTGCCAACTTGTCCTGAACATACTCACGCCACCGCCCGTTACGTGCCAACATCGACGCTTTCAGACGCCGCGCCCGCGCATCAGCACGAGCCTAAGCGACCGACGCGCGATACCCCGTCTTGCGCCGCTGAGTTCCTCGCGCCAACTCACGACTGATCGTAGACGGCGACCGACCCAACGCTCGAGCGATCTTCCGAACGCCGTCGCCAGCAGCACGCCAACAACTAATTTCCGCACGCTCACGAAACGACAATCGCCGTGTCCGCAAACCATCACAATCAGTCTGAATACCAGCAGGAATCACGCCGCCAGCCTCGCCGAACCACCGCCAGGCCACCGTCTTTGACACACCAACAGACGCAGCCGCATCATCAAGCACCACACCGGCACGCATCGCCCGCCAGAACCGTCGCTGCACCTCCACCGGCAACCCCGGACGCCCCATCACAAGCACCTCGCAACACCCCACATCGAACAGGTGTTGCGATCACCCAATGAACCTAGGCCGCCCTGAGATGCCTCTACCTCGTCACCCGATCCCTGGACCCCACCGGCCGCGGCAAGACCCGATGGGCGATGCGCTGGAAACCCGCACTCAACGCCTTCGCCATCACCTTCGGTGGCCGCTGGCCGGCCGCTGAAACCTACTAACAACACGCCGAAAACACCGTTCGTGTTACGGACCCGGATCCCGTCGGGCAGTGCCACCACAACGGCGAGGGATCGGACGTACATGCAACGTGCTCGCAATTGACTCGCGGGAGCACGTACATCTGCGACGATAGAGATGTCGCAATGGCAACGTGATGACGTTGAGTGCTCTAGCGGTGTGCTGCTCCGGCGGGAGTGGTCGGAGAGGCGCAATGTCACCGGCCACCACGGTATGCCGGCTGCACTGCTTCGAGATGCCACGTGCAGACAAGTGCGAGTCCAAGAGGGACTGTGTGCAGTGACGCAGGCAAGCAGTGCGAAGATCACGGTGTGTATTCTTAGGCCCGTGCTCCCGCGCTCCCGTTCCGACGATCTTACCTGCGCCGACATGGCCGGCGTCGGTCCGCTGAGACAAGGATGAGTTCGGAGGAATGACACGATGATCTTCAGTCTAAGAAGTGGAGGTGCTTGCGAGGTTTCGGATCGCCTGACCGGCGTTTATAGTGGAGCATCCCTAGTACTTCTGCCATAGGGGGAGTAGTGACGGCGCCTTCGTGGAGTCAGGATCCGATGGGCGGTCACGCCCTGGTACGACCGCCGGGGCCCACCGCGCTGCGCATCGTGTTGGGTACTCAGCTACGTCGACTTCGTGAGGCACGTGGGATTACCGTTGAAGCGGCCGGTCAGACGATCCGGGCGTCTCACGCCAAGATCAGTCGTATGGAATTGGGGCGGGTCGGCTTCAGGGAAGGCGACGTCAGAGATCTCCTCACCCTCTACGGCATTACTGAGGAACAGGACCGAGAAGCATTCTTGACGCTGGTTCGGCGAGCCAACGTGCCCGGTTGGTGGCACCAGTACAGCGACATCCTGCCCAACTGGTTCGAGAACTACCTGGGCTTAGAGCAGGCCAGTTCAGTCATCCGTACCTATCAGCCGCAGCTCGTGCCCGGCTTGCTGCAGACCCGGGAGGTTGCCCGCACGGTCATTCGACTCGGCCATCCCAGCGCATCCACCGAGGAGATCGAGCGCCGGGTCGCACTGCGGATGACACGGCAGGAATTCCTTACCCAACCAGGAGCGCCCCAGCTATGGGCAGTGATCGAGGAAGCGTCACTATGGCGGCTTAACGACCGTTCGGTGATGCGTGAACAGATTCGACATCTGATCCAGATGGCCGAGCTGCCCAACGTCACGCTTCAGGTGATACCGGTCTATTCCGATGCACACCCGGCAGTGGGTGGTCCATTTTCGATCCTGCGCTTCACCCACCCCGACCTGCCGGACATTGTTTATCTTGAGCAGCTGTCCAGCGCCGTCTACCTGGACAGAAGGGAGGATATCCTGCGCTATCGGACAATCATGGACCGATTATGCGTGCAGGCTAACTCCCCCTCCGACACGATCAGCCTTCTTCAGCAAAAGCGTCAAGAGTCCTGAGTCAGCGATTCCCCGAGGACGTAGGATTCGTGTATCTCGATAGGCCCTTGAGTCATACTCAGCTCTGGGCGTAACGGTGATATCAAGGTAAATTACGTTTCAAAGTGTCAGACGCCTGGCTGTGGCCACTCGCGGTGAGATTGCCCGCTCAGCGAGACTTCTCCGGGCGGTTGGGCGGCCTTGGTGACATTTCACGTCTCTATTGGTTCTGCTCTGCCCGACACGATCTACGACTGGGGCCCTAACTTGATCTAGGCTTTGCGTCCGAGTGCGC
>JALZCN010000160.1 GCA_030863045.1 Actinomycetota bacterium
GACAGTGATCTCCGGGCCCACCCCGGCGGTGCAGACCGCGCTGGACCGGCTCGCCGAGATCGGACTGACCTGCGCAACCATCCCGGTGGCCTGTGCGTTCCACAGCCCAGTGGTCGCCGGCGCCACGCCGATCCTCGCCACCGAACTGGACCGCCGGACCGTCGGCTCACCGCAGCTGCCGGTGTGGTCGAACACCACGGCCGCGCTGTACCCCACTGATCCGGCCGCCGTCCGAAAGACACTGGCCACCCACGTTGCCGAGCCGGTCCGGTTCGTCGAGCAGGTGGAGGCGATGTACGCGGCCGGAGTGCGGATCTTCGTCGAGGCGGGCCCGGGCCGGGTACTCACCCAGCTCGTCGGCACGATCTTGCAGGACCGCCCACACGTCGCGGTCGCCACCGCCGTACCAGGCGAGCCCGGGCTGCGGCGGTTGCTCCTGGCGCTTGCTGAGCTTGCCGCCGCCGGCGTTCCGGTCGATCCGGCGGCGCTGTTCCACGGCCGGGACGCGCACCGGGTGTCGATGTCGGATGTTCCCCGCCGTCCCGGCTGGGTAATCAACGGTCACCTGGTCAAAACCGCCGACGGGCAGTACCTGCCGGGAGGGTTGCGTCCCGCGCAACAGGTGGCCGCGGCTGACGGTGCCGCGACCACGACCGAGCGTCGACCGGACGCGGCTGTACTGGAGTTTCTGCGCAGCACCCGCGAGCTGGTCGCCGCCCAACGCGAAGTCATGCTGGGCTACCTCGGTACCCCATCCCTGCCGCCCGCCAGGTTGCCGGTTCCTGCGTTGCCGTCCGCCGAGGAATCCAGTCCTGCGCGCGTTCTGGAAACAGCATGCGGTGATTCCGAAGGTTTGTCCGCACCCTGCTCCCAAGGTGCAGTGGCCGAGCCGGGCGACCTGACGCCCGAGTCGGTGCTGGCCACCGTGCGGTCGCTGGTGAGCGAACGGACCGGCTATCCGGTGGACATGCTCGAAGCCGACCTGGATCTGGAGGCGGACCTGAGCATCGACTCGATCAAGCGAACCGAGATGATCGGGGTGCTCAGCGACCGGCTAAGGCTGGCTGCCACCGGCACGGCACTAGACGAGTCGGTGGCTGAGGAGCTGGCCCGGCTCCGGACGCTGCGTGGCATCGTCGACTGGATCATCAACCGGACCGGTGGCTCCTCGCCGGCCATACCGCAGCAGCGGGCCCGCCGTTACCTCGTCGAGGTGGCAGCGCTGCCCCCGCTGGCCGTGTCACCTGGCGCATCGCTCGGCGGGCGCAGGGTGGCCATCGTCGGCGACGGGGTGGGCATCGCGCTGGAGCTCGCCGTGCTGCTGGAGCGGCGGGGCGCCGAGGTACGGCTGCTGGGCCCGGAAACATCAACTGCTCAGCCCGAGGCGACGGGCACCGATACCGTCATCTACCTCGCTGCGCTCGACCGCGGTCGGGCACCTGTGCTGCCGGATGGGTTCGCCGCGATCCGAAACGCGATCCTCGGCGGGATCGGCCGGCTGATCGTTGTTACTGGTTCGGGTGGCAGGTTCGGTCGGTCCCACAATCCCAACGGAGTGGCCGGGGTCGGGCTGCCGGGCCTGGTCCGCACGATCGCCCGCGAGTTCCCGGGCCGCCTCGTCCGCGCCATCGATGTCGACCCCAAGGAGGAACCGGTCCACCTCGCGGGATACCTGCTCGGCGAACTGCTCACTCCTGAGGCCCCCAGCGCGGTCGGCTACGCGGCCGGGGAACGGATCACGCTGCAACTTACCCCGGCGCCGTTGGACCCGAACGGATCTGCTGATTTGGGGCTCGGTCCCGACTCGGTGGTGCTGCTCACCGGTGGCGCCCGCGGCATCACTGCCCAAGTCGCGATCGGCCTGGCCCGAGCCTGCGGCTGCCACCTGGAGCTGGTTGGCCGGACCCCGCTGCCGGTCGGCGACGAGGATCCGGTCACCGCGGCAGCAACCGATCGGGTCGCATTGCGGCAGTTACTGGCGCGCGCGGGGGGTCGTTCGCCCGCTGAGATCGAAGCGGCGGCCAGCCGGATCCTCGCTGAGCGGGAGATCCGCGCGACGCTGGCCGAGCTGGCTGGGGTAGCCGCCTCAGTCCGTTACTCCGCGGTCGACGTGCGGGTCTCGGCGGCGGTCAGCACCCTGATGGATGAGGTGTATCACCGGCACGGGCGGCTGGACGGGATCGTGCACGGCGCCGGAGTGCTGGCCGACCGGTTGCTGGTCGATAAGACGCCCGAAGCGTTCACCCAGGTGTGGTCGACCAAGGTCGACGGGGCGCGGGCGCTCGTCGGGTCGGCCCGGGAGGGTCTGGGGTTCCTGGTGCTGTTCAGCAGCGTGTCGGGGGTGTTCGGCAACCGCGGGCAGGTTGACTACGCCGCCGCCAACGACGCGCTGGACACGTTGGCCCGGATCTGGGCCAGCCGGACTCGCGGCCGGGTGGTTGCGGTCGACTGGGGACCCTGGGCGGAACCTGGTGAGGGGACCGGGATGGTCTCCGCTGAGCTGAAACGCGAGTACGCCCGGCGCGGCGTTGGATTGATCGAGCCGGACGATGGTGTCACGTGCCTGCTCGGCGAGCTGGTCGGCGGCACCGACCCCCAGGTGATGTACCTGTCCGGCGACCCAGCGAGGTTCGAGGCCACAGGGTTCGAGGTTGGCCAGGATGGCTGACCCGGTAGAGGTGGCCATCGTCGGGATGGCCGCGGTGTTTCCCGGCGCGCCCGACCTGGCCACCTACTGGTCCAACATTCTGGCTGGCGTCGACGCGATCACCGACGTGCCGGCCAGCCGCTGGGACCCGTCCTACTACGACCCCGAAGCTGCCACCACCCGGCGTGATCGGCTGTACTGCCGCCGAGGTGGGTTCGTGCCACCGATCGGATTCGACCCGGTGCGGTTCGGCATCATGCCGGTGGCGGCGTCCGGGGGGGAACCCGACCAACTGATTGCGCTGCACGTCGCAGCGGAAGCGGTCGCCGACGCGGGTGGCGAGGACCGGCTGGGCGATCGATCCCGCGTCGGAGTGATCGTCGGCCGCGGCGGCTACCTGACGCCCGGCTTGGCTCGGCTGGATCAGCGGATCCGGACCGCACACCAGCTCATGACGACTCTTCGTGAGCTGCTCCCGGATCTCAGTGAAGAACGGCTGGATGCGATCCGGACCGCCTTCCAGTCCCAGCTCGGCCCGGATCGGCCGGAGGCCGCGATCGATCTGGTGCCGAACCTGGCCGCCTCTCGGGTAGCCAACCGGCTGGATCTGGCCGGCCCCGCCTACACCGTCGATGCCGCCTGCGCTTCATCACTGGTGGCCATCGACCATGCGGTAAGGGAACTGACGGCCGGTCGCTGCGACGCGGTGCTCGCCGGCGGAGTGCATCACTGCCACGACATCACGCTGTGGAGCGTGTTCAGCCAGCTCGGCGCGCTGAGCCCGAGCCAGCGGATCCGGCCGCTGCACCGCGGCGCCGACGGCATTCTGATCGGCGAGGGCACCGGCATGGTCGTGCTCAAGCGACTCGCCGACGCCGGTGACGATCGGGTGTACGCGGTAATCCGCGGTAGCGGGGTGGCCAGCGACGGGCGGGCCACCAGCCTGATGAACCCTCGCGCAGATGGCCAGGTGCGGGCCATCGAGCGGGCCTGGCAGGCGGCCGACCTAGACC
>JALZCN010000171.1 GCA_030863045.1 Actinomycetota bacterium
CCACCGAGGCGACCTACCCGAGAGGCCATCTGGATTCACGAGACCGCCTTTCCGCGGTCGGTGCTCGTCGCGGCACGCCGCCGCCGCCTCGACACCCGCACCCTCCTCGCCACGTTGCGGACCAGGCGGGCGCCCACCGGCGCGTTCTACTCAGACCGCGACCCGCTCCCACTCCTCCTCGAGACCGCCAAGGTCGCCAACAAGACCCTCCGAGCGGCACTGACCATCGCGCGGAAATCCCAGGAACGGAGAACGCTGCCGCAGTGGGATCCGGATCGTAACGGTTCTCAGCCTCACGATGCACTCCTGCACTGCGATGGGAGTGCACTGCGAGGTCGTCGCGCCGCCAATGATCCCAAAGGGAGCCATCCGGCGGGGTGAAGACAGGCAAAGTGGGCGGCACGTGTGGCCGTAGCCGCCGGCGTCAGGTCCTTAACCGGGCGCGTGCCTTAGCGATCACCGTTGGCAGCTGACCGGTCAGTAGTGCCAACACCAGCCCGAAGCAGACCAGTGCCACCACGCCCATCACGAAGCCGACCGCGAGTTGTGGCAGCCGGTCGTGCACCTGGTGCTGAACCAACCAGGAACCGAACGCGGACGCCGGCAGCATGGCTACCGTGGCCGCCCCGACGATGGCCAGCCTGCGCGCGTCGAGCAGCCGCTCCGGCCGGAGCGCGGTACGTATCATGAATAGCGTCATCAGGGCCGCCACCAGGTCGGCCAGCAGCACCGCACAGCACAGCCCCACCAGGCGGTAACCGTCCGCCGGCAGGAACAGCACGCTCAGTGCAACCACCGTTCGTGTCGCCATCACCACAGTGCTGGTCCGCCGCGGCCCGCTGGTGTCCAACCGGGCGAACAGCGCCTGTCGAGACACCTCGTAGAACGCGTGGGCGAGCTGCGCGACCGCGAACACCGCCAGGCAGGCGGTCAGCCACCGCACGATGGTCGGATCGTGCAGCTCGCCGTTGGCCAGCGCGGACGCCACCGGCCCGGCGAACGCGAGCAACAGGCACAGCGCGGGCAGGCTGGCGATCACCGAGTAGGTCAGCGCCTGCCGCCAGGCCGCGCCGAAACGGCCGACATCGCCGTCCTTCGCCGCGGCGCTCATACCGGGCAGCGTCGCCACGGTTACGGCCCTGCCACCGAGCGCGGCGATCACGAAGTACATCGACAGGGCGGCCTGGAACACGAACACCCCGCCGGGCACCGTAGCGGCGACGGCCAGCATGACGAACATGGAAAACGCGGGGAACGCCGTCACGATCAATGAACGGCGCAGCCGGTGGGTGACCTCGCCCGCGTCCGGATCTGTGCGCCAACCACCGCGCACTCGAACCGGTAGCCCAACCCGGTAGGCCCCAATGAGCTGTGCCACCGCGTGCGCCGCAACGGACAGTGTGGAGCCCACCCCGAGCACGAGCAGCATGCCGATCGAGACGTCCAGCACCTCCACACCGCTGCCGTGCCATAGCGCGAACACGACCATAGTGGCGATCAGGCCGAGGCTCTCCAGCGCGGGTGCCGCGGAGGCCAGCGCGAACCGACCCCTGGCCTGCTGCACCGCCGCGCCGACCGCCGCCAGGGTGTAGCAGATTACCTGCGGCGCCACGAACACCACGATCACGATGGTCAGCTGCCAGGCCCGCCAGCGCATGGCGTCATCCGGAATACCGGCGGTCACCGCCAGCGCCACCAGGGGAGACGCCAGCACCACCGCGCCGGCGGCAACGGACGCCCAGAACAGCAGGTACCCGGTGACCCTGCTGAGCAGTTGGCCGGATGCAGCCACTCCGCGCTCGGCCAACGAATGGACCAGCGCCGGCACCAGTACCAGGGCCAGGACCGGTCCGGCCAGCGCGGTGTAGACGAGGTTGGGCACCGAGTTCGCGGACAGGAATGCGTTGGCGAAGAAGGTCGGCCCCAGCACCGCCCCGATGACCACCACACGCAGTAGCCCGGTGATCCGGCTGATCAGCGTCCAGGCTGCCACCGTGATCGAGCTCCGTGCGGTACCCGAGGGCGCGGAGTCGGGAGAATCGTCGGTGAGCGACTTGCTGAGTTCGGCAGCCTCGGCTGGGCTGTCGGCCTTGCGCGCTCCGTTGTTCTCGCCACCGAGACGCCCTACCGCAGTGTCGGAGGTGGGGCCCCCAAGGTAGGAGTGCGCCGACCTGCCTTCGTTCATGAGGCAAACGGTAGCGAGGCCCCGTGGGCGCGACCCCACCGACAGGCCGGCGTCCAAGGGGAGCAGCCGGTGACGGACCGCAGTCGCCGACTCGACACGATCCCGCCAGGCACGACCAACGAGCGGGGCACCTCCAGCAGCTCGCACATGAAACGTAATCGGATAGGCGG
>JALZCN010000173.1 GCA_030863045.1 Actinomycetota bacterium
CCCGTCCACCGTGGACAGATCCGCGTCGAAACGCGACGCCACCTCCGAACGCGACGGCATCAAGAAGACATCGTCATAGGTGAGGTCGTAACCAGGCCGGCACCCGTCAATGAACCGCACGTCGAGGACGTTACCCGGGACCGGACGGGCGAAGGAGGTGTTGATGCTGCCGCGCGGATTGTTCGTCGGACTTGCCACCCTGGATCTGGTTCAGCGAGTGGTGCGGTGGCCTGGGGTGAACGAGAAGGTCGTCGCTCAGCGCAGTGACCTCGCCGCCGGGGGGCCGGCCGCCGGTGCCGCGGTGACCTTCAGAGCTCTGGGTGGGCGCAGCGTGCTGCTGTCCGCGCTGGGTCCCGGCCCGGTCGGTCGGTTGGCGGCCCGGGACCTGGCCCGCACCGGCGTGCACATCGTGGACGTTTGGGCCGCTGGCGCCGATCTCAGCATCTCGGCGATCACCGTGCTCGAAGAGACCGGCGAGCGCTCGGTGGTGTCCCGCAACGCCGAGGATCTGACTGCCGTGGTGCCCGGCGACCTCCCGAGTCTGATCCGAGACGTCGATGTCGTACTGATCGACGGGCACAATTCCGACGTGGGCTTGGCTGCCGCGCGGGCCGCCCAGGCCGCCGGCGTTCCGGTGGTGCTGGATTGCGGCAGCCCCAAGCCGGTGTATGCCGAGCTGGTGCCGCTCGCTGACGCCGTCGTGTGTTCCGCCGGTTTCGCGGCCGGGCCCGACGGAGCTGACGGATTCGACGCGGCCGCCACCGCGATGCTCGCCGATGGCGCCCGCCTGGTGGCGATGACAGCCGGGGCCGCGCCGGTGCGCTGGCGAACGCGGGAGGCCACCGGCGTCGTCGAGGTGCCCCGGGTCCCCGTCCGCGACACCCTGGGTGCGGGTGACGTGCTACACGGGGCAGTCGCCTTCGCTCGAGCTCACGGGGTGACCGATCCGCAGCGCTGTCTGAGCTTCGGTGTCGCGGTGGCCTCGCTGCGGGTTCAGCACGCCGGTCCGCGGGCCTGGTTGAACGATCAGCGCCTGCCCGGGCTGGTAGCCGAGGCGTGAGTCGAGCGAGTTTAAGTGCCCACGTCGCGCGACCGCCGAGCGAGTGGTTCCCGCCCGGTGGGCTGCGTGACCGGATCAATCAGTGGCATGGGCGGAATCGGCGCAATCATTGGGGAGTCCGTCATGAGTGTGACGGGCTGCCCGTGGTGGCTCAGCTGCAGCTCGGCGCCCTCCAGCAGCTGGTACTCGGCTTGCCCGGCGGTGATCTGTACTCGCAGCCGCCGCTCGCGCCAGCGCAGCCGGAAGGTGATACTGGTCAATGCCTCCGGCAGCCGGGGCGCGAAAGCCAGGCCACCGTTGTCCAGGTGGCGTAACCCGCCGAACCCGGCCACCAGCGCCGACCAGGCACCGGCTAGCGCCGCAATGTGCAGGCCGTGGCCGGTGTTGTTGGCCAGATCAGCCAGATCCACCAGCGCGGTTTCGCACAGATAGTCATAGGCCAGGTCCAGATGACCGGTCTCGGCCGCCAGCACCGCCTGGGTCGCCGCCGACAGCGACGAGTCGCGGACGGTGATCCGCTCGTAGTAAGCGAAGTTTCGGGCCTTCTGCTCAGCGGTGAACGCCTCCGGGCACAGGTGCATCGCCAACACCAGGTCGGCCTGTTTCACCACCTGCTTGCGGTACAGATCGAAGTAGGGAAAGTGCAACAGCAGCGGGTACTGATCCCACGCCGTGCCGGCGAAGTCCCATACAGCATGGTCGGTGAAGCCTTCGGCCTGCGGGTGCACGCCGAGCTTGTCGTCGAATGGCACGACCATCGCAGCCGCCGCGTCCCGCCAGGACGCGGCCTCCTCCAGGTCGACGCCTAACGTCGTCGCTTGATCCTGGTGCCGCTCGACGGCAGCGGCCGCGGCGCGCAGGTTGCGTTGGGCCATCAGGTTGGTGAAGACGTTGTTGTCGGCTACCGCGCTGTACTCATCCGGGCCGGTCACGCCATCGATGCGGAAGTTGCCCTGCGCGTCGTGGTGGCCAAGCGAGCGCCACAACCTCGCTGTCTGCACCAGCAGCTCCAGTGCTACGTCCCGCTCGAAGTCGGTGTCCCCGGTTGCGGTGACATGGCGGATAGCTGCGTCGGCGATGTCGGCGTTGACGTGGAAAGCCGCGGTGCCGGCCGGCCAGGACCCCGAGCATTCGTGGCCGCGGATGGTGCGCCAGGGAAACGCCGCGCCCGCCAGGCCCAGCTGTGCCGCCCGCTCGATGGCCAGCGGCAGGCTCTGCTGCCGCCAGCGCAGCACGTCGGCAGCCGCATCCGGCACCGTGTGGCTGAGCAGCGGTAGCACGAACGTTTCGGAGTCCCAGAAAGAATGGCCGTCATATCCCGGGCCGGTCAGTCCCTTGGCCGCGATCCCCCGCCGTTCGGCGCGCGCGCCGGCCTGCAGCACGTGGAACAACGCGAATCGGACCGCCTGCTGTAGCTG
>JALZCN010000180.1 GCA_030863045.1 Actinomycetota bacterium
CCACCCGCCGGGAGGGGTTGATCCGATCGAGGATCGTCTCCCGGAGTAGGTCATGATTGAAACGCAGGCCGTCGCTGGCCGTCGCGAGGATCGCGGCGTCGACGGCGGCACGCGCCGCGATGGCCACGTCGAGGGTGGAGATGGTCAGCGTGCTGGCGACGACGTCGGGCATCAACTCGGTTCCGACGACCGCGGCGACCTCAAGGACGGCCTGGGTGGGCGCCGGGAGCCGCCGGATGCGTCGCTCGATGGCATCGCGGACGGCAACGGGGATGTCCTCGACCGTTCCAGGGGCTTGTTCGGCGATCAGCGCGAGCTCGCGCACGAAGAACGGGTGGCCACCGCTGCGGCGGAAGATGACCTCGGTTGTCGCCCGGTCGATCGGCCGTCCCGCGACGCGCTCGACAAGCGCGTGCACCGCCGCACCATCGAGGCCCTTGACTTGCAGGTGCTCCCCATAGCCGACCAGCGTCCCGAGACGCTCTGAACTGGTGGGGTCAGCTCGTCGTGCCGGTAGGCGCCGATGAGGCACACCCTGGCCGGGCGGGGCGATCGGGCCAGGAAGTCGAGCAACGCAAGAGACGACTCGTCGGCCCACTGGAGGTCGTCGACAACCACCACGACCGGTCCCTCGGTGGCCAGCGCGTCGAGCCAGCGCGCCGTCGCCTCCATGAGCAGGAGCCGAGCGCGGTCGGAGTCGTCCCAGCGGGAGGCGTCACCGAACGACGGCGCGATGGTGGCCAGCAGCGGCGCATCATCACCCGCCAGCTGGCACGCCCGGCCGGTGCCCAAGGCACGCACGATTCCGTTGAGCAGCTGTGTCCATGGCCAGTAGCCCGGGGCGCCGCCCACATCGAGGCAGGTGCCCCAGCCGATCCGGGCGCCCTGCTCCCCCGCGACAGCCGCAGCGGCCCGGACGAGTGACGTCTTGCCGATCCCGGCCTGGCCTGCCACGAGCACTGTCACCCGCTCGCCGGCTCGGGACCGCTCGAGCAGCGCGGTCAACCGGCCAAGCAGCACATCGCGACCGACGAGGTCGTCGACGAACGGACGGCTCGGCACGCCCCCATTGTTTGCGGGCATCGGACCGGCGCCTAGCGAATCGCTAGGCGAAATCTACCGCGAATGACCATCGATCTGGCGCCCATCACGTTGAACCACGCCAAATTCAGGAGGCAACGATGGGCTTCGATCCGATCCAGTACAAGGTCACCACCCGTCAGCAATGGGAAGACGCCGCCGAGGCATGGCATCGCTGGGGCCCCACGCTTGAGGCGTGGCTGGGCGAGGCAACCGAGCGCATGCTCAACGCGGCGCGCATCGCCAGCGGCTCCCAGGTGTTCGACGTCGCTGCCGGGGCGGGAGGCCAGACCCTCGCCGCCGCCCGGCGGGTCGGCCCGACCGGCCGGGTGCTCGCCAGCGACATCTCCCCCACGATCCTGAGCTACGCAGCGAAGACCGCCGCGGAAGCGGGCCTGACCAACGTCGAGACCGTCGAGGCTGACGGCGAGGCCTTAGACGGCTTGACAGCGGGCACGTTCGACGCGGTGATCTCCCGATTGGGGCTGATCTACTTTCCCGACCAGCAGGGCGCCCTTGCCGGCATGCGCCGGGTGTTGCGCGACGGCGGGCGGCTCGCCGCGATCATCTATTCGACTCCGGATCGCAACGGGTTCTTCTCGCTGCCGATCTCCATCATCCGCGAACGTGCGCAGCTTCCCCCGCCCCAGCCCAGCCAGCCCGGCCCGTTCAGCTTGGGTGGTCCCGGTGTCGTCGAGGCGGCGTTGAGCACCGCAGGTTTCGTCGACGTCACCGTCGATACCGTGCCGGCCCCGCGACACCACGGACGCTTCCGCACCGGGATGTCGATGGTGTCAAGTTCACGACGCGCTCGACGCGCGGCGTCCGAAGCTGCCATCGTGATCGACGGAGGCGGGCAAGGGCACGCCACGGAGTGAGGCGTCCAGCACTGTGACGGTATGCGCCAGCGTCAGGGGCTTGCCCAACCGGCGCGCGCTGGCCGCGATCTGCATCAGGCACCCAGGGTTTGCCGTCACGAGCACCGAT
Organism: Actinomycetota bacterium; assembly: GCA_030863045.1. Classification (GTDB taxonomy): domain Bacteria; phylum Actinomycetota; class Actinomycetes; order Mycobacteriales; family Pseudonocardiaceae. The sequence continues at coordinate 2,068 of JALZCN010000180.1, forward strand.
GCCCCGGTGGCGAGGACGTTGCGGGCTTTGCGGTCCCCCAGTTCGGTGGCCGGCTCGGGGTACAACAGGTTGTAGATCCCCGCCGAACCGCAGCACAGGTCGGCTTCGGCGATCTCGGTCAGCGTGAGCCCGGGGATGGCTCGCGGCGGGTCGCGGGGGTGGGGCCGGGCGCCTTGAGCGTGCCGAGGATGGCGTGCGTCGTGGGAGGCGGTCGTGAGATCCAGCCGGTGGCGCGGCGCCACCGGGCCGAGTTCGATGAGCAGCTCGGAGATGTCACGCGTGCGTTCGACGAAAGCCTGTGCGCGCGCCGCGAAGTCGGGATCGTCGCGCAACAAGTGTGCGTAGTCCTTCATCGCCGAGCCGCAGCCCGCCGCGTTGACCACGATGAAGTCCACCGCGGCGGCCTCGAAGCGCTGGATCAACGCCCGAGCGAAGGCGATCGCCTCGTCCTCACGGCCGGTGTGCTGCGACAGCGCCCCACAGCAGCCCTGCCCGGAGGGAATCACAACCTCGCAGCCCTCAGCGGCGAGCACCCGCGCGGTGGCAGCGTTGACCTGAGGGAACAACGCGTCCTGCACGCAACCGGTGAGCAGTCCCACCACCGCGCGGCGCCGACCCACCGCGCGCACCCGCGGCGGCAGGGCCTGCCGCCGGGTCAATGGTGGGGTCAGCGATTCCATCGCCCGCAGCGTGGGGGGCAACCGGTCCAGCAGCCCACTGCGGCGTAGCAGCCGTTCCAGCCCGCTGCGCTGGTACAGCGTCAGTGGTCCGCGCAACGCGCGCAACCGCCTCGGGTAGGGGAACAACCGAAAGATCGCCTCGCGCAGCAACCGCTCCCGGGGGGTCCGCTCGTAGCGGCGTTCAACTTGCGCCCGGGTGTCGGTGATCAGCGTGTCGTAACGGACACCCGAAGGGCAGGCCGTGACGCAGGCCATGCATCCCAGGCAAGCGTCGAAGTGACCCACCATCGACGGCGACAGTGGTTCCCCCTCCAGACCGGTTTTCATCAGATGGATACGTCCGCGCGGCGAGTCCATCTCCTCCCCCCACAACACGTAGGTGGGGCAGGAGGGCAGGCAGAACCCGCAGTGCACGCAGTCCTTGACGAGTTCAAGTTGTGGTGGATGGTGGTCGTCGAACGCGCCCGCGCTCATGTCAGATCCCTCCCACGAACCGTCCCGGTGACAGGCGGTGCTCCGGGTCGAACTGGTCTTTGAGCCGGCGCATCAGAGCCAGCCCGGGCACCGGTCCCCACACGTCCAGTGCCGCCTTGTGGTCACGTGCAGCACAGCGCAGCACCACGCTGCCGCCGTGTCGCGAGGCCATGCTGCGCAGCTGCGCCAGCTCGGCACCCAGCCGATCACTGTCATCCAGGCCGGCGGTGAGCACTCCGGCTCCGGCCGAACCGCGCAGCGCGCCCGGGGCGGTGGCGAGCAGCTCGGCCAGCCCGGTGGGTTGGCAGGTGACCGTCGCGTGCGGTAGATCCGGAAGTCGACCCCACCAACCCGGTGGCTGTTCGGTCACGGTGGCCGGCGTGCCGGCTGCTTCACCGAGCAGGTCGGCGACGGCGTCGGCGCGGGTATCGATGCCTCCGGCGACACCCTCGAGCGCGATCCCGACAATCACCGGGCCACCCGGTTCATCGCGGTCCACTTCGAGAGCTGCAGGGTCGTGCTGTGACGTTTGGATCACGGCGATGGCGGTCGCGGCGCGCGCGGCATCGGCGGCCTGCACGGTGATCCAGCGGCTCGCTTGAGGCAGCGGATGCAGCCGGAACACCGCCTCGGTGATCACGCCCAGGGTTCCCAGTGAGCCGGTGTAGAGCTTGCCCAGGTCGTAGCCGGCGACGTTCTTCACCACCGTGCCGCCCGAGCGGGTGATGGTGCCGTCGGCGAGCACCACGGTGATACCGATCAGCAGATCGCGCACCGAGCCGTACCGGTAGCGCAGCGGGCCCGACGCAGCGGTGGCGATGGTTCCACCCACGGTGCCTGCACTGTCCAGCGCCAGTCGTTGCCGGTGGGAGGCCAGCTCAGCCTGGAGATCGACCATCGGCAGGCCGGCCTGAGTGGTGACGACCAGATCGCCGGCGGCATGCGCGAGCACGGCGTTCATCCGGCTGGTATCGATGATCAGGTCCAGCGCGGTCGGTGCGACACCCCAGTCCAGCCGGGTACCACTTCCCCTGGCCACCACCCGCAGTCCCAACCCCGCCGCAGCGCGCAGCACCGCCGAGGCCTCCTCGGTGC
>JALZCN010000186.1 GCA_030863045.1 Actinomycetota bacterium
CCCCCCACACCTGGACGGATCTGAGTGACACGTCCAGTCCTTGGCGTACCAGCTGGACCATCAAGTCAACCGGCTGGTGGGTTGCCTCGGTGGCGGCGCGGGTCTGCGCAGTGGTGGTCCCTGCGGCGTCGACCTGCCGGCCTTTTTTGGTCTGAGTGGGCATCTCGGTGCTCCCGGGTCTCGGTCTCAGGGATGCTGGATATGCCTTCGCGTACCAACCGTTCTCGCCATCCGCGCGGGGCGCAACCGCCGTCACGAGAAAGCGAGGGTGACCTGCACCACAGCACAACGACACTATGTAACGGCTCGTGGGCATTGGGCGGATGTCTTAGTAACCTTCAGCGAAAATGTCAATTAAATGTTTATTTGATGGCGACGGTAGCCGGCCAAGGATGTCCCGCAGGGATAGTCTGCCGTCCGGCAGCAGATGTTGCTTCAACTAGGCGTGTCACCGGAGGCGATCAAATCCGACCTAGCCGAGCGGCTAGATCAGTGGCGTCACCACATCCACGCTCGGCGCAAGCTGATCGTGCTGGACAATGCCCTGACCAGCGACCAGGTGCTGCCACTGCTCCCGGAGGCCCCGGGTGCCTGGGGTTGATCACCAGTAGGCGCAAACTCACCGGCTTGACCGATGCGTACCCGCTGTCGCTTGACGTCTTGGGGTGGGACGAGGCGGAGCAATTGTTCGTCAAGCTGGTCGGCGCGCAACGCTGGAGCAGCGTCGGGCCTTCCGGCTGCTGGGCTGGCATCCCGGACCCGAGATCACCCCCGGTGGTGATCGCCGCGCTGGCCGACGTGCCGACCGGCCGGGGGAGGCAGCTGCTGCGCGAACTGGTCGACCACAATCTGCTCGACCAGCTGTCGGTCACGGGCGTTCCGGGCGGCCGGCGTTACCGCATGCACGACCTGGGCCACCTCTACGCTCGGGAACGTGCCGACGCCCAGGAACCGGCGGCCGAGCGAGCGGCAGCGGTGGATCGCCTGGCTGGCAGCTACCTTGCGATCACGCGTGAGGCCGACCGCTTGCTGCGGTCCTACCTTTCGGGCGATCGTGGTAACAGTGCTGCTCGGAGCTGTACTGACGTTTGGCGACGCGCCGCAGGCGCGTACCTGGCTGACCGTTGAGCGGCACAACCTGCTCAGTTGCATGCGAGCGATGAGTCCTACCACCGAAGCTGCGGACCTGTCGACGGTAGTGGCTGGACATTTCCGAGACTTCGGCTTCTGGTCCGACGTCCGGTACCTCTACGGCCAAGCCTGACGGTCTACCGGCATCTGGATCACCGGCGCGGTGAAGTCGAAGCGCTGTGGGGTCTGGGCGAGTTTGAGCGGCGCGTTGGTGAGTACGGCCAGGCCCGGCAGTCTGAAGCCGACGCACTGTGGGGGTTGGGCAACGTCGCTTCTGATATCGCCGAACCGCGCCATGCCCGCGAGCACTGGTAGACGGCGCTTGTGATCTATGAGGAACTCGGCGTTCCGTTCGCTGAGACCGTTCGCGCGGCAATGCGCCAGCTCACCTGTTGACAATGGTGCTGTGGACCTGAGCGGCACGGCAGCCGTGGTGACCGGTGCGAGCGGTGGCCTCGGCAGTGGCATTGCCCGCGCGTTCGCGGCAGCCGGTGCGGCGGTCGTCGCGCACTACCGAGGCAGTGGCGAGCGGGCCGCCACTGTGGTCGGGGACATCATTGCTGGCGGCGGGCGGGCGATCCCGGCCCAGTGCGACGTCACCGATCCCGGTGGTTGCGCAGGCCTGATGGCCGCGACCGTCGAGGCATTCGGCCGGCTGGACACCGTCGTCGCGAACGCAGGAATACAGCCGGTGACCGAGCTTGCGACGATGTCGGTGCCGCAGTGGCGGGAGGTCATCGACACCAATCTGACGGGCACCTTCGCGACGGTTCAGGCCGCCGCATCGGCGATGAGCGTGCGAGGCGGTGGATCGATCATCTTGATCGGTTCCATCGAGGGTGCCCAGCCGGCGTGGTCGCACGCGCACTACAGCACGTCGAAGGCGGCAGTGATCCACTTTGCACGTGCCGCGGCATTGGAATATGGCCGGTACGGGATTCGGGTCAACAGCGTGTCTCCCGGGCTGATCTGGCGCGACGGTCTGGAAGTCGACTGGCCGGACGGCGTTGCGCAATTTCGCCGGGCCGCGCCGCTGGGCCGGCTCGGTCGACCAGCCGACGTCGGCAACGCCTGTGTGTTCCTGGCCTCCTCGATGGCTGAATGGATCACCGGACAGGATCTCGTCGTTGACGGCGGAGTCTCAGCGCACCCAACGTGGTAGCCCAGCGCTCATGTTCTCGTCAGGGCTCGGATCGCGGTTGCCGCGATCGGCCAGCCGGCAAGCAGCTCAGCGCGCCGGCCGATGCGGAAGGCCTGCCACTCGAATGCCGGCGCCATGGTGGTACCCGTCAAGCTCCACTCGCCGAGTGGGCTGGAACCCTGCCACACTCCCGCCGGCACGACGATCTGGGGCCTCGCTCCCGCTGCGAGATTTGGTCCTAAGACCGGTTGCTCGATATGCCCTCCCGGGTGGAGCAGCAGCATCTGCAGCGGTGATCCGGCGTACCAGTGGTGGGTCTCTACCGCGTCCAGAGCATGCAGTGCCGAGAAGTCCGGGGCTAGCAGCATGAAGTAGATCACCGAGCTGTGTCGATCGGCGTAGGTCCGGCGGAAAAGACCGCCCTCCTCGGGCAGTGGCTCCAGTTCGAGCAGTTGTGCGATCCACTTTCCCTCAGCACGGGAGCTCACGGTCGATGACCAGCGCGGAGCGGCACAGCGGTGGGGCAGGAGAGCTGGGCAGGTGTGGTACGCGCTGCCTTGCGGGCCTGGGCGATCCAGGCGATCGCAGGAGCCGACTCCAGCACCAGGAACGCGGCCACCATGACGAGGTAGGGCTCCGCGCGAACGAGACCTAACACGCCGAGCACGACGCCCCCGGCTCCCCGCAAGGCGTGGCCGATCGCCCACACCAGGCCGGGGCTAGATCGGGCCATCCAACAACTGGTAAGGAAGTAAAGGCCGATGCCGACCAGCCCGGACATCGCCAGCATCGTCGATATCTGCGCCTCAACCATGGTCATGCTGCTGTCCAGTAGCTGGGCAACCACGGGCACGCCGAACAACGACAACAGCAGTGTCCGCCACGACACCACAGTGCGCGGTTCACTACCCGCGGTGGGATCAACCACCGGTTGGCGCAGCCGGCGGGCCGCGCCGCGACTGGTCGCCCATACCAGCAAGCCGAGCAAGGCCATAACCAGCCCGCCGACCTGGAACTGCGCGTCGAATGGCACTTTCGCGGTAGCCATCGCACCCAGTAGCAATCCTCCCACGATCTTGCCGAGATCCAAGTTGAGTTGTAACCAGGTCAGCTGCCGGGCCTGCATGTCCGCGGTCATATCAGTGCCCACGATGAAGATGGGAGCGGCGATGGCAACCGCCGCCGCGCCGACGCCCATGGTCGCGATGGCAAGCACGATCACCAACGAGTCGCCATGGGATAGCGCCAGCCCTACGAGCCCGACTGCCATCCCGAGCATGCCCAGCACCTGCACCAGCCGGTGCGCCCGGTGCCGGCCCGCGGCCCGGCCTATCGAGGGCCCCAGCAGGGCGAGTAGCCCGGCCATTGACATCGCCACCCAGACATCGATGGCGCTTCCCCCGACTGACAGCACGTAAGACGGCAGTAGCACAGGCAGGAAGCACGTGAATGTCAAGCCCAGGGCGAGGTTAGATGTCATCCACCATTCGAACGGCCTAGCCGTGCCATGTCTGGTAGCAGCGCGCTTGACCATGCTCGGGACATTACCTTGAAGAGGACGTCAATTAGGACTCGAAAAGGAGTCGCCGAGTGGGCACATCTCCATTGTTACCGACATTACATCAGCCCACCGACATCGAAGCCTTGCGATTCGGGCAGCGTTCGGTTACCTATCAGGAACTGGCTGTGGTTACTGCGACGCTTGCGCCCCGAGTGTCTGATTTCCGGCGGGTTGCGGTGTGGGCGCAACCGCAGCTGGAGACCTGCGTGGCCATGGTGGCAGCGCTCGCCGCCGGCGTGACTGCGGTACCAGTCAATCCTCAACTGGGTGTCTGCGAGCTGCATCACATCCTCTGCGACGCGACGCCCGATTTGGTGCTCACCGCTCCGGAAGCTGCCCTGCCGCAGGCGATGCGTGCCTTACCGCGGCTCGACGTCGACCTGCGAGGGGGGAAGGGGACGATGCCACCCGAGCCGGACCCCGAGTCCCCGGCACTGATCGTCTACACCTCTGGCACCACCGGCCCACCGAAGGGGGTGGTGTTACCACGCCGCGCGCTTGCCGCGGACCTCGACGCGCTCGTTACCGCCTGGGGATGGACCGCCCAGGACGTCCTGGTGCACGCTCTGCCGCTGTTCCACGTGCACGGCCTGGTGCTCGGCGTGCTCGGACCGCTACGGGTCGGAGGCACCCTGCACCATCTGGGCTCGTTCTCTGTTGGCGGGGTGGCCAGGGAACTGGGTGACTCCGCGACGATGCTGTTCGGGGTTCCGACCATGTATCACCGGTTGGCCGCGGCTGCCGAGCGGGATCCTTCAGTCGCCGCTGCGCTGAGCCGGGCCCGGTTGCTCGTCTCGGGCTCGGCGGCGCTACCCGTTTCCGATCATCAGCGAATCGCGGCTGTCACCGGTCAGTACGTGCTGCAGCGGTACGGGATGACCGAGTCGTTGATCACCTGTG
>JALZCN010000212.1 GCA_030863045.1 Actinomycetota bacterium
GCGTCGACCACAGCACGGCCGGAGAGTGGGTTTTCTGCCCGCCGGCGCCAGCGGGCAAGTGCGTCTAATGCGGCCTGTCGCAGGTCGCCGGCGTCCGAGCCGGCAGGACGGCCCAGCCGCACCTCCAAGGCGCCACCTGAACCCCCGAGCAGGCGTTCCGCTTCAGTCAACTCCGCGGCCGGCAAGTTGACCGCACCGGACCGCAGCGCGGACAGCAGCCGCAGCTCGGTGAACTCGTGCGCGCCGGCGAGAATGCGCTCCACGTCCCCGAGCAACGGACCGCTGTCTGGCCGCGGATCACCATGCAGCACGCTGTTCAGCGCGACCAAGGCAGAGCGGGCTTTGAGCAGGTCACGACGCTCGGTGAACTGCGTGTTCAGCACTTCCCGCAACTCGTCCAGCCCGCTGCGGCGAACCAGTTCCTCGGCCAGTGCGGCCGGCGTGTCGGTGCCTTGGCGGATGAGCGCTACGGACAGCCGGAGGCCGAACAGGCCGAACCGCGTCAGGAGGCCGGACCTGGCCTCTGGATCCTCCGGCCATGGGACTGCGGATGCTGCGGGCTTGGCGCCCAGGAAGCGGTCGGTAGACAGGAGGAACCGGTCCACCTCCTCTCGTGGAGCTCGGGATAGCTGGGCCAGCATGTCGAACTCGGTCTGTCGCAGGGTGCGACCAGTCTGGGCGAGCAGCCCAGCCACCGGAACGACCCCCTGGCACAGCCCGCGCAGCGTTGAGTCCTTCCGGTAGCGATGCGCGATGGTCTTCGCCGAGAACATCGCGTCGACCCGGCCACCGCCGATCTCATCCGCGCGGGACAGCACCGCGATCGTGTTCACCGGACTCGCTCGGCCCACCCCCCGGTCCCGGAACGACTCCAGAAACTCGGCATCGGTGGCGTGCAGGTGACGCATCAAGTAGATGACCGCGTCGGCTTCGGTGGGAGAGTCGTCCTCCGGGGTGAGGAAGGTGACGGTGCGCCGCGAGGTGTCGATGGACATCGACGCGATCCCCGGGGTATCGATCAAAGTCGTGGCGCGCAGGCTCGGCGAGGGCCAGTGCACCACCAGCCGATCCAGCGCCTCCGCGGGAGTGCCCTGCAGATCGATGATCAGTGCCCCGTCCCGCCGGTTCACCGGCAGCTGCCGGGGGGGACCCTCCTTGGCCTCCATTACGATCTTTGGACTGTGCCCGTCGCGGTACCAGGTGACCACACGTGTGCACTCCCCGGCATCGGTCGGCGCGATCTGCTCCCCGACCAGTGCGTTGAGCAGGGTCGATTTGCCAGCCTTGACCTTGCCTGCGATCGCGACCCGCAACGGCTCATCGAGCCTGTCCAACTGGTGGCGGAGCCACTGCGCGGTCTGCGGTTGGTCGCGGTACACGTCCACCGCCCGCCGCAGCACGCCGCGGACTGTCACGGACAGGCTGCGTTGACCTGCCGCCCGCACCGGAACGCTCATGGCGTCTGGTCCGAACCTTCTTGGGGCAGTAGCGCGCGGACCTTCTGCTGCAGGGTCTCCAAGCGCTCCAGCTCAGAGCTGATATCCACCAGCCGGCGTTCTCGATCTCCCTTGGAGGTTTTCACCGACTTCTCCGCGGCCCGCAGCGAATCCCCCAGCGACCGGCTCAGTTCCTCGGCTTGGGACGTGAAATGGTCGCGCAGATCACGCTGCACCCGCCGGAGCATGTCTCGGGATTCCTTGCTCGCCTGGAACTTCACATCGTCGACGTAGCGGCGTACCGCTGTCTTCGCCTCGTTCTGCCGTCGGGTGACGATGCGGCGACGTTCGTCGGTGATGGTCTTGCCCCCCAGTAACAGGCCTGCTCCCACCGAAAACGGGTTGATCAGCGACATCCCGACGAGGGTGCCCAGCATCCCGAACATCAGGACGCCGACGTAGCCGCCACGCAGCCCGGTCAGCGCCTTCTGCCCGACACCGAACGGTTCGCTCGCTCGCAACTGCAGGGCCCGCACCGAGGTCAGCGCATCGGCGACCTCGGTACGCAGCTTGGGCAGCAACCGGTTCTCCTCCTCGGAGAAGTGGTCGGCAACCCGGGTGGCCAACCATCGGGCCCGCTGGGTTGCCCAGAGGAGGTTTGCCGATACCGCCGATGCCACTTCCTGCTCGACCCAGGTCGACAGCTGATCCCAGGTCTTCGTCGGGTCACCGCCGCCGTCCACCTCCTCCTCGGCCTGCCGGACGATCTCGCGCATCCGGTCGTTCAAGTCGAAGTCGATGTCGGCGTTGAGGTCGGCGACACCGTCGCTGAGGGTGTGCTGCCAGCGCGCGGACCGCTCCTTGAGAGCAGCCGAGCGCTGCTGCGCCTCGGTCAGTTGCTTGATCACTGCTTGAGCGGTTTCGGGATCCTGCTGGGCGGCCTGCTCGGCGCGCAACCCCGCGGCAAGCTGATCGGTGACGGTGAGCACATCGTGCACCGTCGATCGGCGGGCCAGCAGATCCGCCTGGCCGACGACGTGCTCACGAAGGTACTTGATCAAGGCCGGGAAACCCGATTCTGCGTCCAAGTCAGCATCCTGGGTGCGGATCGACTGGACCCGCAACGTGGAAGAGACGGACAGCAGCTCCGCGTCGATGTTCACGGTCGTCAGATGCGACCGGTCAAGCTCGGCAATCCGCCGCCACTCCGGATACAGATCGGTCTTGGTAAGCACGCATGCCACGTTGGGGCACACCTTGGCGGCTTGGCGCAGGAACTCCAGCTCGGGTCGGGTGTACTCCTGCGACGCGTCCGACACTAGCAAGACGGCATCTGCGGACGGCAGCATGGCCATCGTCGCTGCACCGTGCACGGAGTTCAGCCCCCCTACTCCCGGGGTGTCCACCAACTCCAGCCCGCCGGTCAGAACACGACGCGGGAGGCCGACCTCCGCATAGCTCCACCGCTCCCGATTTGCGGGGTTGCCGCTCTCCGAGACCTGTTCGGCGAGCTTGTCGATGGGCACCTCGATGCGCTCGGTCCGCTGCTGGCTCAGGTCGTCGCCATCGGCGTCGAGCACCCGCACCAGGGCAGCCACCGGGATGTCGGCGTACCGGACCACGGTGGGCACTGACGTGGCCATGTCGTCATGAACCGGGCACACCGGCGCCCGCACCAACCCGTTGACGAGCAGGCTCTTGCCTTGTTTGAACTCCCCGACGACGAGTACCCGAACCTGCTCGTCGAGCAGCCGGGCCCGGGTCTGCCGCAGTCGAGCTTCCAGGTCCGACCGGCCGTACTGGGCGATCGTCGCCAGCGCTAGCTCCACCGCCTTCACCGGCGCCGATGCCGTCACTGCTCCTCCTCGTCATGGCCCGCCTTGAAA
>JALZCN010000220.1 GCA_030863045.1 Actinomycetota bacterium
ACGCCGGTGCCTACACCGGCGACGTGGCTGGCCCGATGCTGGCCAAACTGGACTGCCACTACGTCATCGTTGGGCACTCCGAACGTCGCGAATACCACCATGAGGACGACGGGCTCGTCGGCAGCAAGGTGCGGGCTGCGCTGCGCAATGGGCTGGTGCCGATCCTGTGCGTGGGCGAGGGCCTGGACATCCGAGAGGCCGGCGGGCATCTGGCGCACAGCACCGAGCAGCTGCGTGCCGCGCTCAAGGGACTGTCCGCCGAGCAGGTTCGTACCGTCGTGGTGGCTTACGAGCCGATCTGGGCGATCGGCACCGGGCGGGTCGCGACCCCGGCCGACGCGCAGGAAGTCTGCGCTGCACTGCGTGAGGCGCTCGCGGACTCCTACGGAACCGCGGTGGCCGACGACGTCCGGGTGCTCTACGGCGGATCGGTGAAATCGAGCAACATCGTCGATCTCGTCGCCGAACCCGACATCGACGGTGCCCTGGTCGGTGGGGCCAGCCTGGACGCCGACGATTTCGCGAAGCTCTGCGCCCTGGCCGCGGGTGGGCCGCTACCGTGACCGTGTCGACATGGGGGAGGGCGCGCCCGCACTGGCGGCTGGACGGGAGTAGCCTTGCGAATTAGTCGCCGTCCGACGAGGGTGTGATGAAGCTTTTTTTGCAGATCGTGCTCCTGGCCACCAGCGTCACGCTGATCTTGCTGATCTTGCTGCAAAAAGGTCGTGGCGGGGGGCTGTCCAGTCTGTTCGGCGGTGGCGTGCAATCAAGCCTGTCCGGTTCCAGCGTCGCGGACAAGAATGTAGTCCGGCTGACACTGTTCGTCAGCTCGGTGTGGGTGATCTGCATCGTGGGCATCGGACTTCTGATCAAGATCGGCTGATCGTCCGGGCGGTGCCCGGGCGGTTCCGCGAGGTGAGGCGATCGATGGCGAGTGGTAATGCGATCCGCGGCACGCGGGTCGGAGCAGGTCCCATGGGGGAGTCCGAACGGGGAGAGACCGCTCCCCGCCGTCGGGTGTCCTACTGGTGCGCGAACGGGCATGAATCTCGGCCGTCGTTCGCGGCCGAGGCCGAGGAACCTGAGGTGTGGGACTGCCCGCGGTGCGGTTTTCCGGGCGGGCGCAACGAGCAGCGGCCACCCGACGCGCCGCGCAATGAGCCCTACAAGACGCATTTGGCCTACGTGAAGGAGCGCCGCTCTGACGCCGACGGCGAGGCTATCCTCGCCGAGGCGTTGGCCAGACTCAAGGAGTCCCGCGAGCCTTAGTCGGTCGCCCTTCAAGTACCACCAACCCGAGTGTTGGCCGCTCTCAACGGCGGCCAACCTTGACTGCCTATGGGTTGATCGCGACGGAGCCGATGACCTGCCTGGCTTGTCGACCAAGCCTTTCGCTGCTCTGCGCAACGGATCGGGCCAGCGCAGGCGGCGTCAGCGGGTGAGGAGTTCGGTGGGGAGTTTGGCGGCGGCGGGGCGGTCCAGCAGCCACAAGGTGCGGCGGCGACCTGTTGCGCCCGCTGCGGGCACTCGCACCTCGCCCGCGCCGCGCAACGCCATCGTCACCGCCGCAGCCTTCTCCGACGTCGAGACGATCAACCACACCTCGGCGGAGCACCGGATGGCGGGCAGGGTGAGGGTGATCCGGGTAGGCGGTGGTTTGGGGCTGCCCCGCACCCCGATCACCGCGCGTTCGGTTTCGTAGACCGCGGGGGAGCCGGGAAAAACCGAAGCGACGTGGCCATCGTCGCCAACGCCGAGACAGCAGATGTCGAACGACGGGGCCAGGCCGCGGTCCTCCGGCCGCCGCTGATGGAGAAGCAGGTCTGCATAAGCCCGGGCGGCGGCGTCCGGATCGTCCCCCCAGGGGCCGTCGGATGCGCCCATCGGGTAAACCCGGGCGGGATCCACCTCTACGTGATCGAGGAGCGCCTCGCGGGCGTGCGTCTCGTTTCGGTCCGGGTGGCCACTGGGTAGGAAGCGCTCATCGCCCCAGTAAATGTCCAACTGACGCCAGTCCACCGCCGCGGCCGACTGGGTGCGCGCCAGCTGACGGAGCACTTCGATGCCGATGCCGCCCCCGGTGAGTACCAGCGACGCGGAACCTGAAGCGGTCTGAATGTCCACAATTCGGGTGATCAGCCGGGCGGCCGCTGCTGCAGCGAGCGCCTCATCGGTGGGATGCACCACGACTTCGGGGCGGCTCACCGGTCGTCCCGGATAGCACCCCGTGCCTGACTCGATCCCCGCGCCGGGGAAGTGCGGCGACTGTCCACCTCAGGCAGTGCCTGCAACGCGGCATGGTAGATCTCGTCAGGATCCAGCCTTCGTAGCTCCTCGGCCAGGCACTCGCGCACCGGGCGTCGTTTCAACGGCACCTGACGGTGGGGCTGTCCCGGCTGGCGCAGGATGCCCACCTTCCCATCCGGTCGGATCAACTCGACTGGGCCGGAGCGCCGCTCCAGTACTGCCGAGCTGATCCCGCCGCCGGGCGGGCTGGCGCGGCGGCGCACCGGCACCGGCAGCCGAGACCGCAGCCAGCCGGCGAGCAGGTCTGCCGACGGGTTGTCGGCCGCGCCGGTGACGGTAACCGTCTCGACATTCTCATACGGCGGGAGATCCAGGGCTGAGGCAAGCAGGGCGCGCCACGGAGTGAGCCGGGTCCACGCCAGGTCGGTGTCCCCGTCGGCGTAGGAGATGCGGCGGCTCTCCAGCGCCTTGATCGGGTGGCGGGCGGCGGCGGCGTCGGTGATCCGGCGTTGTGCCAGCCTGCCGATCGGGTCTTCGGCGGGGCACGGGGGAGCGACCCCTGGCCACCACGCGACCACCGGACAATCCGGTAGCAGCAGCGGTACCACCACGCTGGCGCCGTGGTCGGCCAACTGGCCGTACAGGCGCAGCACGAGGACCTCGGAAGCGCCCGCGTCACCTCCTACGCGGATCTGCGCGTCGAGTCGGGTTCCGGCCCGCTTGAGACCCCTGGCTACCACGAGCACCCGGCAGGGATGCTCCTTGCTGGCCTCGTTGGCGGCCTCGATCGACTGCTCCACCTGGGCGGAGTCATCGGTGACGATCACCAGGGTCAGCACCCGACCCAGCGCCACTGCGCCGCCGCGCTCCCGGATGTCGATCAGCGCGTGATTCACCGCCGATGTGGTCGTCGAAGGCAGATCGACAATCATTGTTCTCCTCCGGGCACCGACGCGCGCCATGCTATCGGTTCTTGTTGCGGGCGGTCC